>JAAYQT010000196.1 GCA_012519165.1 Synergistaceae bacterium | reverse complement strand
GGGGGGAGTGTGCCTTAACGTCGGCTGCATCCCCACCAAGGTCCTGCTGCACACGGCAAAGGCCTTCGAGACGGCCAGGGACGGCCTTGCCATAGGCCTAAGGGCCGAAAACGTTTCGGTGGACTGGCCCGCCCTAATGGAAAGAAAAAAGGCGGTCATAGACACCCTTGTAGGGGGCGTGGAGACCCTCATGGCCACCAACGGCATCACAGTACTCCGGGGGGAGGGGAGGCTCCTGTCTCCTAAAGAGGTTGCCGTAAAAGGAGAGGACGGAAGCGAAGCGACGGTGCAGGCCGACGCGGTGATTATTGCCACCGGCTCCGAGCCGGTAATCCCCCCGGTACCCGGCTTCGACCTTGAGGGGATTATAACCAGTTCTGAAGCCCTCTCCCTCGAAGGGCTGCCGGAGTCGGCGGTAATTGTGGGGGGCGGCGTTATAGGCATGGAGTTCGCCGGCCTCTTCTCCTCCCTGGGGGTAAAGGTCTCGGTGGTGGAGATGCTCCCGGAAATTTTACCCATGTTTGACAGCGAGGTCGTAGCCGTCCTCAGGGGCGCCTTTGAAAGAAAGGGAGTGACCTTCCACACCTCGTCAAAGGTGACGTCGGTGAAGAGGTCGGGTGGGGGCCTTTTGGTTTCGGCGGAAACCCCCGGCGGGCCCGTCCTCCTTGAAGGGGAGAAGGTGCTGCTCTCGGTGGGCAGGCGTCCCGTCACGGTTGGTCTGGGCCTGGAGGAGGCGGGGGTTAAGGTGGAGCGGGGCCGCATCAGAACGGATAAAAGGATGGAGACCTCCGCAAGGGGCGTATATGCCGTGGGCGACTGCACGTCGCCCGTCATGCTGGCCCACGTCGCCTCCCGGGAGGGGGAGGTAGCGGCGGAGAACGCCCTGGGCGGCGCCGCCCGGATGGACTATAAGACAGTCCCCAGCGCAGTCTATACATCGCCCGAGATAGCCTCCGTCGGCCTTTCGGAGAAGGAGGCCCTGGAGAAGGGGTACAGGGTGAAAGTGGGGCGCTTCCCCCTCATGGCCAACGGCAAGAGTATCATCCTGGGGGAGTCGGAGGGGCTGGTAAAGTTCGTGGTGGACGAAAAGTACGACGAAATCCTGGGGATGCACATGGCGGGCCCCGGCGCCACCGAGCTCATCGCCGAGGGGGCCCTGGCCCTGAGGTTAGAAGCCACAGTGGAAGAAATTTTGACCACCGTTCACGGCCACCCCACCGTGGGCGAGGCCGTCCTTGAGGCGGCCATGGCGGTCCGCGGAAGCGCCCTCTCCCTGCCGAAAAGCCAGTAGAAAAACCGGGGCGGTCTCTTGTGTGGTTCGGGGACCGCCTCTTTTTTTCGGAGTATTGCCGGCCTGTTCAGGAAAAGGTAAATTGTGCTCCGCGCTCGTGTTAATATAGCGGGACAGGGGAGCATTTCAAATAACCTTTAACGAAAGGCGGGAGAAGATATGAGATGCCACGTCTGCGGCGCATTGATGGGGGAGACCAGGACGGATCTTCCCTTCAAGGTTACGGAGCGGTCCATTGTGGTGGTTCGGGATGTGCCGGTGATCCAGTGCTCGGGGTGCAGGGAGTATCTGCTGTCCGACAGCGTTATGGAGCGACTTGACGAGCTGCCGGCCGCCGCAAATACGAAGGCCGATCTTGAAATCCTCACCTTTGCGGCCTGACGGCAGTCTCTGGTCCCTTGATGGGAGGCGGAGGCTGTAGCCGCTTCCCCGCCCTCAAGTGGCGAGGAACTCCGCAAGCTCCGCCTCGTCGGCGCCCCGGAAGAGGTCGTCCAGGGGGAGGGCGGAGAGGCGCCTTTTTAAATCCTCCTTGCGCAAGGGGCAGCCTGCCAGGAGGCGCCCCAGCTCTTCAGGCTCCGCCAGGCTGAAGAAGTCGCCGTAAAATTTAGCCGCTACAATAATCCCCCTCTCCACCGTAAGCAG
This sequence comes from Synergistaceae bacterium, assembly GCA_012519165.1. Classification (GTDB taxonomy): domain Bacteria; phylum Synergistota; class Synergistia; order Synergistales; family Aminobacteriaceae; genus Aminivibrio. The sequence goes on along the minus strand of JAAYQT010000196.1, from coordinate 1,341 downwards.
GGCCTCCACCTTCCCCCAGGAGAAGCGCCTCTCCTTTCGCTCGGTGAAGTCGGGGGACTCCCCCCAGTTCCACTCCCAGGTGGAGTACTTTTCGTCCCTCAGCTTTTCAATTGCTCTTACTTCCGCCTCCGCGAGGGGGCGGCGCTCCAGTTGAGGCAGGGAGTCCCTTATGGCGGCGATGAAATCCTCCATGGCCATGGGTGCGGACAGGTGGGGCAGGATGTTGGTCACCCGGCTGCGGACGGACTTGAAGCCCTTGGACTCAAACTTCGAGGTGTCAACGTTCAGCGCCTGCCCCAGGACCGAGAGATCCGAGTCGAAGAGCAAAGTCCCGTGGTGGAGCAGCCTCCTGCTGTCCATGTGCTGGGCGTTGCCGGAGAACTTGAGGCCCTTTATGGTAAGATCGTTTCTGCCGCTGAAGGCCGCCTCCACCCCCAGCCCTGCCAGAGCCTTTACCACCGGCGCGGCGTGCTTTGCGAAGTCGAAAGGACTACCGTCGTTGGGAACGATAAAGGTATAGTTAAGGTTGCCAAGGTCGTGGTAGACCGCCCCCCCTCCGGAGAGCCTTCTTACAACCTTTATGCCCCGCTCCTCCACGAAGGCCCTGTTAACCTCCCGGGCGGCGTTCTGGAAGCGGCCTATGATGACGGAGGGCCCGTTGCGCCACAGCAGAAAGCAGCCCTCCTCTTTGGATGTGCGAAAAAGGTACTCTTCCACGGCCAGGTTGAAGGCCGGGTCAAAGCTAGGTCCTTCAATAAAGCGCATCACTGTTCCTCCTTAAGAAAGCCCTTGCGAAAGAGGGCGGGAGGCCTCATTATACAAAATAATTTTAGACAGGAGGCGAAGCAAGATGCTTGATTCCCTTGAGATCATCACCCTGGTTGAGGATTCCGTCCCCATGAAAGGGGACTTTCTGGCGGAGCACGGCCTCTCTTTTCTGCTGACGGCTAAAAAAGGCGGGCAAGTCGTCCGCGGGCTGCTTGACGTGGGAAAGAGCCCGGAGGTACTCTCCCATAACATGGAGAGCCTGGGTATTGCGCCCGAATCCGTCGACTTCCTCGTCCTGTCCCACTGCCACTACGACCACACCGGCGGCGTTGCCCGGTTCGTGGCCTCCACCGGAAAGGAAAACTTTCCCGTGGCAGCCCACCCCGCGCTCTTCCGGCCCCATTTCAGGGCGGACCCCGTGCTGTCGTCCATAGGAGTGCAGACGGGGGACGAAAGGGAGGCCATCGAGGCGGCGGGAGGCAAGCTCTTCCTGTCGTCCGGTCCCTTCCCCCTGGCGCCGGGCCTTTCGACCCTGGGGGAGGTACCCCGGCTCACGGACTTTGAGGGCCCCGG
>JAAYQT010000195.1 GCA_012519165.1 Synergistaceae bacterium | reverse complement strand
GTCCACCACCCGCTGGCCCGTGGTCATGGGCGTAACGGGAGGAAGTCTCCTGGCTACCGGTCGGGGCTTTCTTACGGGCCACCGCTGGAGCATGGTGATATCCTTTTTTTCGCCGTCCTGGTCAATAACGGCGACCACGTCGACCACCGTAAACTCCCCTTCGCGGATCTCCGCTACCTTGCCGCTGATTCCGTAAGGAACCATAATTCTGTGCTCAACCAGTACCGTCTCCTGAACCACGCCCAGAATGTCCCCAGCGGAAACGGCGTCGCCCTTTTTAACCCGGGGAGTGAACTTCCACTTCTTTTTATTGTCTATTGCGGGCACGTGGATGCCCCTGGAAATAAAATGGCTTTTTGCGGTCTCCTCAATAAGCTTAAGGGGCCGCTGTACCCCGTCGTAAAACTGCTCCATAAGGCCGGGGCCGAGTTCAACGCTCATGGGCTCGCCCATATCCACTACCGGCTCTCCGGGCATAAGGCCCGAAGTCTCCTCATAGGCCTGGATTGAGGCCAAATCCCCCTTGAGCTCAATAATTTCGCCCACTAGCTGCATTTCACCAATCCGAACTACGTCAAACATGCTGGCGCCGTACAGTCCCTTCGCCACTACCAGCGGTCCGGATACTTTTTCTATGGTCCCCCGTATGTTTTGGTCAGTGGCCACAGTTTATCCCCTCCAGACGAACCTTATTCTGCGTCATTTAACTGCGAAAATATCCATTCCCACAGCCCGCTCGACGCTGCTGCGGATGGACTCGATACCGGTCCCCATGCTTCCCTTGATTCCGGGGACGGGAATAAAACTTGTGTCGTACTCCCTGTTAAGGTCTGCAATGTAGCCAGAGGAGGCAACATAACAGCTCTCCTGCACGAATACGACTGCGTACTTGTCGCGGGCAAGACCAAGCAGCGCGCTCTCCACAGCCGCCGGGTCCCCGTCTTTAATAATTATAGGACGGACGCCCACGGCCTGGAAAGGAAGAACCGTCTCGTACTCGCCTACGGCGGCCATAGGTTGTCCTGCGCCTTTAACCGACATGACGGAACAGCCCCCTTGCCAGCGTTCTGTCCGTATTGTTGGAAACGGAAACGAGCGCTATTCTTATATTTTTTGTTTCAAGTTCCTTCTTCCACAGGAACGACATCACGTTCCCCGGGGCGAAGGCGTCGTATTTGGAGCTCTCCAGAACGGCGCCCACGTACTCGTCCAGGACCTTCTCAAGCCCAACCACGGTTGCGTTCAGGTCGGCCCCGTCCTGCACCCCTGAAAGAATTGAAGAAACATCTGCGAATGCCAGTAGTTTTGCCCAGCTTTCCGGCGGTTCAGTAAAGACGGAAAGCAGCCTGTCCTTCGAGATAAGACCGCCCGCATGCAGGTAGCCTGCCGCCGCAGACGTTTCCACGTTCATCCTCTTAAGCCTCAAAAGGCTGCGCACGTTCTCCGCGTCAATTCGCGCCCTTACCCAAAGGACTGCCGATTCGACCCCGGAGGCTTCCGCCCCTAGTCTCATGGCCTCAAAAAGCCCCTCGTCCAGGAGTTTTTCCAGCTCAAGTACATCCCTGGACTGCTCCCAGACGGTAAAGCACCCGGGTACAAGCCTGTGTAGTCCGAAGGGAAGAAGCCGGTAATCCTCGGTCTCCATGGCAGTGATGAGGTCGTCCACAGGGATATTCCCGAGCTTTGTAAGAAGGTCGAACCGCCTCTCTCCTCCTTCGCGAACGAGGAGGGTACCCTTGACCAGGACTTTAACATTATGAAAATCGTAAGGAAGCCGGCACAGCTCCACCAGGGCGGCGTCTGGAACAAACTTGTGAACTTCTTCAAAAACGTGAAGAAGTTCCGCTTCTATGGCCTTGTCAAACTCGCCTATGCCCTTAAGTTCCATAAGCCATCCCGAGTAGACCGTCTCCCCCAGGACCTTGATCGCCGATTCGAGATCTTCGCACTCCAGGACGCGCAGAAGAAGAGCCTCCTCGAGAAGGCGTCCGGACATTGCCCGGAGCCGCGCAACCGCATATCCGTACTGCTCTGCCGGAGCCAATGAGCTCACCTCCGGCTAGGCTGAAAACAGCCGTTTTGCAACTTCTGCCTCCAGATCGTCCCTTATCCAGCGGACGAGCATCTCCCAGGTGCAGTTAGTCTCAATATTGCCGCTCTTCAGAACAAAACCCCCGGAGGCTTTTATCCTTTTTTCGCCCAGCGTAAGCTTTTTACCGTGCTTTTCGTTAAAGCCGGAAAGCCACTCGGCGGTAATGTGCTTCTCTTCCGGGCTAACCAGCACGGCTTCATCCCCGCTCTCAACAGACTTCAGGAGAAGTTTTTCCGCCAGGGAGAGGTACTTGTCCTTCGACAGGCCCGCCAGCTGGTTTACGGCGCCTTTGAAGGACTCGGAAATAGCCTGCTGCTTAATGCCGAGTTCGATCCTGTTCACGTCCAGGGAGGCCACTATCTTCCGCCTCCGGAGGATTTCCGGCTGTTCGCTGCTGAACCTCTCGCCGTAAGTCCCCTCAATGGATTTGATCTCTTTTTCGGCTTCCTTTTTTATTCTGTCCGCTTCCGCGCGGGCTTCCGCCAGAATTGCATCCGCCTCGGTCCGCGCTTCAGTTTCTATTTTTTTCTTTATTTCCGCCAAGGACATTTATCATCACCCCTGACAGATTTAGAGTTTAATTCCGTTCAGAAGAATGATGCTCATCAGAAGAGAAAGAACGGCGTAAGTTTCAACCATGGCGGGAAGAATTACTGCCTTACCGGTTTCCTCGGGGCGCTTGGCAATCATCTGAATGCTGGCTGCGGAGGTCTTGCCCTGGGCGATTGCCGAGTAGTAACCTCCTACGGCTATGGGAAGGCATGCAAAGAAGATTGCAAGCCCCTGCCAAACGTTGACGGTCACTTCAGCGCCGCCGCCCAGGAGGCCGACCTTGAGGATTGCGAAGAAGGCGATAAGAAGGCCGTAAATTCCCTGGGTTCCGGGAAGAGCCTGAAGAAGAAGAACAAGGCCGAACTTTCCGGGGTCCTCGGTCATAACGCCCGCCCCGGACTCGCCCGCAATACCCACGCCTATGGCGGAACCTGCCCCCGCCCACCCGGCTGCCATTGCCGCTCCAAAAATTGCCAACGCGATTCCAAGAAGATCCATAATATTGATTCGCTCCTTTCAGGATGAAAAGATTATTCCACGGGCTCTTTCTTTATTGAGACATAGCTCGTGTTGTAGGCAAGAGGAGAAAACGCCCGGCCTCCCCCCGAGTAAAACTTGCTGAAAAACTCCACGTACTGGAGGCGGAGAGAGTGGACAAAGGCGCCCAGCACGTTAACCGCAATGCTGAAGACGTGCCCGCCCACTATAAGAAGGAGGGCCAGAGCCCAGCCGACAAAGGGTATATCTCCCGCCAAACCGGCAAGCATATTGATAATTACTCCCACCGCCGAGGTTGCAAGTCCAAGGGCAAGCAGCCTGCTGTAGCTGAGGACGTCGCCCAGGTATGAAGTGGCGCCGTAAAGGCTCAGTACCCCGGATATGGCCCTGGAAATAAAACCCGTTTTTTCCCTGCCCTGGGTAGCCAGAAGGACAATAGCCCCAAAGATGGCAACGGTCTTTCCAAAGGCCTCCCAGCCGGAGGACATAAACCCGGCGAGGGCTATACCCCATACCAGCAGGCCGGTTAAAAACACTATCCACGCGCCTGAATCGGCGTAGGCGGCCATATAGTCCTTCCTGCGGAGGGCGTCAAAAAAGGACACCCCAAGGCCGAAAAGGAGCTGGAAAACGCCCAGCGCCAGGGAGAGCCCCAGGAAGGTCATGGGATCGTCCATGGGATTAAGAATAACGGGCAGATTCTTGAGGGGCCGGAGGAATGAGAAGATGCCAAAAGCGTCTACCAGGTCGCCGAACCAGCTTCCGGTAAGGGCGCCTACGATAACGGTAGAAACCCCGGACAGTACAAAGAGCTTGAAAAATTCGCTGAAGCCCCGGGGCATTTTCCTGTATTTTTTTAAGAACCAGGTGAAAAGGCCAATCATAATAAGCCCGTATCCTGCGTCGCCCAGGCACATTCCGAAAAACACAAAGAAAAAGGGGGCCATTAAAGGAGTGGGATCGAGCTCTCCGTATCCCGGAACGCCGTACAGCCGGGTCAGGTTCTCGAAGGGCAAACACCACGCGGAATTGGCCATTAGGGAGGGAACGTCGTCCTCAGGCTCGGGCTCGGTGACAACAAGCTCAATTGAGGAATCGAAAGCTGCCAGGCTCTTTTTGATTTCCGGCAGATTGGAGTCGGGAATCCATCCCCGGAGCATAACCACCTTTTCAGTGGCGCCTCCCCTGGAAAGGGCTTCATACCTGTCCCTAAGAACGGAGAAATAGTCGTTGAGCTTTCGCGCGACAGCTACCCACTTTTCCGCAGCCTCCTCCACCCCGGCAAGGACATCCTGCTCCTCGGCGACCAGGGCGGCCCTGCGGTCTTCCAGCAGCGCCAGCTCCTGCAATACGCCGGAACGCAGGGAGGCCGGGATTTCGACCCGGTTAAACGTAAAGGCGCCGTTAAATTCGGCCACGTCGCCGGAAAGAGGGGCTTCGAAGAAAAGCGCAACAAACCTGTACTTTTCCCTTTCGCCCACAGGAGCAATATAAACCTCGCTCCGTTTGCCCAGGAGAGCTTCAGCCTCCCGGCTCCAGTTTTCAACCTGGCTGATAGGAAGGGTTCCCAACACGCCCCGCACTCTCTCCGTGCCTGAAGATAGCAGCTCCAAAGGGTATGGAAATTCTTCCAGGGGCTCCAGAAGGGATACGGAGGTATCAATCTGGGCTACTTCCGAGCGAATCTCCATTAGCCTCCGCTCAAGCTTTCTTACTTCATTGGCTGCGGCGGGAACGTCGGTCTTTTTGTCAAGCTCGGCCGCTTCCTTTAAGGACAGCTCGTCCTTGTCGCCCATCGCGCGGGCGAGGCCTGAAACCGGGTCGTCGTAATGCGGCTCCAGAAAACGGAGCAGATATCTTGTCTCGCCAAGAAGAAAATCAACCCTGGATAGGTCCGGGTGCGCAATAACCTGTCCTTCAGGTTCTTCTTCCGAATTAAAGGGAATAATCTCGTACGACCCGGTATTTTGAAGGATGGACAAAACCTTGTCCGCTTCGGACTTGTGAATGTAAAACTCGGCTTTTGAAATTTTAGCCACGGCCATATCGAGAAATCACCTCTTCCGCAATCCATTTCGCCGTGTCCGGTACCTTCTTTCCGAACTGCTGAGAGAGGGTCTCCCCCTTCTTCTTCCCGGCGTCAACGCTTTTTTGGGCCAAATCTTCGGCTTCCTTTTCCACGGAAGCTATTTTTTCCCTGAAATTGCGGAAGGCCTTCTGCCTTGCTTCCTTAACCTGCCTCTCAGCGTCGCTTCTAGCATCGTTGATCAGCCGGGCCGCCTCGTTCTTTGCTTCCTTGAGCGTTTCCTTCGAACGGGCCTCGACTTCTTTAATCTCCTCAGCCAGGTTCACTGCCATACGCTCCACCTCCTTTCGAAAAAGAGTGTGCTGCTGCGCAAGCCTAGACATAAAAGCTTAGAGTATTTTATTACTACATAAAATTTGTGTCAAACTTAAGGATAGCTCCGACATAGGATACCACGGATAATACAATAAATGGGAAGCATTGGGAGGGAAAATCAAATTGGGGGATTTAATGGAGCGGACAACGGGATTCGAACCCGCGACCCTTAGCTTGGGAAGCTAATGCTCTACCAGCTGAGCTATGTCCGCTCTTTTTTCTCTGACGTGGAGTATTATATCCGGCGGTCTTTGTTTTGGCAATACTATCCGCCCCTATTTTTGAAAAAGGACGGCGGTCTCCACGTGGACGGTCTGGGGAAACATATCGAAGCAGCGGATTTCTACAGGCCGGTAGCCTTTTTCCAGCAAAATTGCCCCGTCGCGGGCAAGAGTTGCGGGGTTGCACGAAACGTAGACTATCCTCTCGGGCGAAAGCTCCCCTATGCTGTCCAGAACTTCCATGCCGCAGCCGGACCGCGGCGGGTCCACCACAACGGCGTCATAGCCTCCGGCTGCAAAAGCCGGGGTTTTTTCCGCCTTGCCAGAGAATACTTCGAGCCTGTCTGAAAGGCCGTTAAGGGCGGCGTTTTCTTTCATGAGGGCGGCCGCCGGCGCCCACTCCTCCACCGCCGTCACAAAAGCCCCTCCTTCGGCCAGGAAACACGAAAGGGTACCCACGCCGCTATAAAGCTCAAGAATCCGCCTCGCGCCGCCCTCCAGGGCCATCCGGCGGGCTTCCCGGTATAACATGGAAGCCATTTCAGAATTAATCTGGAAAAAGGCCGTGGTATCGTATTTAAAGCGCAGGGGCGGCATCAGTTCATGGATAAAACCGTCCCCGTATAAAACTTCGGTCTCGCTACCCAGGATGACGTTTCCTTTTGAAAAATTGTAGTTCGCCGTGAGGCTATGCAGGTTGCCGACAGAAGACTTCACCGACGGCAGAAAGGCGTTTTCAACCCGCTTCCGTTCTCCCGATGAGAATCTTCTCCCGACCACAAGGGACGCCAAAACCTCCCCCGAACCTCCGGCGGAACGCAGAATAAGATGCCTGAGGAGTCCCCTTCCGGTTTTTTCATCCCATGCGGGCAGGTTGAGCTTAGAAAGCTCCCTGTAAAATACTTCAGGCAGAAATTCCAGCCTCTTGTCCAAAACAGGGCAGAATTTCACGGGGACGATATCGTGGCTCCTCCGGGCGTAGTAGCCCATGGCAAAGCGGTTCCTCCCTCCCCCGACCGGCAGGGAGGTTTTGTTCCGGTAGTTCCATTCCGAGGGGCTTGGAGCGCAGGGGCCTATCTCCGGGAAGGGCGAACGGTAAATTCTCCGGAAGGCGTCAAGCGCCATTGCGCGCTTAAGCTCAAGCTGGAGTCCATAGCCGGCATGCTGAAGCTGACACCCCCCGCAGCGGCCGTAAATCGGGCACGGCGCCGCCCGCCGTCCGTTTGAAGGGTTCAAAACCTCCTGCAGGTCGGCCACTGCATACT
>JAAYQT010000194.1 GCA_012519165.1 Synergistaceae bacterium | reverse complement strand
CCCCGAGGTGGAGGTCCCCCACGTGGCGGAAGCCCTGGCCTACAGGGACGGAGGGCTTGCCCCGTGACGCCCCTGCTTAAGATGCTGCTGCTGCTCTCGGCCTCGGGAAGCTCCCCTGGGGGTCTCCTGGCCGCTGCAGAAAAGCAAAATGTCGGCCCTGACGAGTTTCTTGAGGGAGGCCCCGCCCTGTGGGAGAGGCTGGGTTACCCCGAAGGGACAGTCAGGAAACTGGCCGGGCTCTCCGCCCGGCGGTGGCCCGAGGAAGAGGCCGCCGCCGCAGAGCGGAACGGCGTAAAACTTCTCACCTTTGACTGCGCAGGATTTCCCGAAAACCTGGCCGGCCTCCCCGGAGGCCCTCTGCTCCTCTACGTAAGAGGGAAATGGCCCCTGGAGGGGCCTTCCCTGGCGGTGGTGGGAACCCGAAAGTGCAGCCCCTACGGCAAAAAGGTTGCTACTGAAATAGGCCGGGCAGCCGCAGAGGCCGGGGCAGTTGTAATAAGCGGAGGCGCGGCGGGGATTGACGGCGCGGCCCACGAAGGCTGCCTTGACGGCGGAGGCTCAACTATAGCCGTCCTTGGTACGGGAGTGGACATCTTCTACCCCGGCGGCCACGAGGACCTCTTCCGTAGAATCCTGGACTGCGGCGGCGCCCTGGTCTCCGAATACCCCTTCGGTACGCCGCCCCGCCCCTGGCGTTTCCCGGAGCGCAACCGGATCATTGCAGGGATGGCCGACCGTCTCGCAGTGGTGGAGGCGCCCCACAAAAGCGGCGCAATGAGTACCGCCCGCTATGCCCTGGAAGAAGGGAAGGAGGTATGGGCCGTGCCGGGACGGATAACCGAGGAGGCCTGCGGAGGGTCTAACAGGCTTATCTTCGACGGCGCCCATCCCCTGGTATCCATAAGCGAGTTTGCGGCCCTGGTCTTCGACAGACAGCTCTCCCTCTTCCCGGAGGAAGAAAAGCGCAAGAAAACTCCCTTTTTCACTGAAAAAGAGCAAAAAATTCTTTCCGTTCTAAAAAAATATGGTGAAAGAACAGTTGACAACATAGCCGTTGAATGTACAATGTCACCCGCCGACGTTTTATCCTGCCTGGCCGTGCTGGCCGCGGCGGGGCGCGTTTTCCCGTCGGGCCCCGGACGGTGGAGCGGTTCGCCCGGGTAGAAAAACTAGAACGGAAAGGAAGAATCCTGTGGCCATATCATCCGGAACAGAAAGAGTCCGCAGAAACGGGGCGAAGACCCCTCTTCTCATGCGCAGAGTTCTGCACGACTGCGAAAGAAGATCCCTCTCCCTGGAGGCCCAGGGAATTGTATATAGGTGTCTTGCGGGTGAAGAAGTAGAGCTGGAAGTCATTGAGAGAGCCATTCAGGAAGCGGTCTCCATAAGCTTTCTTAAACATTCATCCGTGGACGCCCCCCTCTTTGAGGCTATCATGGACGCGGTAATGGACGACGTCTCCTTCGAAATCCCGGGAAGCCCCGCAGGGAGAGCTTACGCCCAGAGTTCCCGGGTGTGCTGATAAGGGCTGCAAATGGCGAAGGCAACCAATAAAAAGACACAGGCCGTAAAAAAAAGACAGGATACGGCGACCGGCAAGACTCTGGTCATTGTGGAATCCCCCACCAAGGCCAAAACCCATGCAAAGATTTTAGGCTCTAAATACGCCGTAAAGTCCAGCGTGGGGCACATCCGCGACCTGCCGAAGAGCCGCCTGGCCATCGATATCGAAAACGATTTCGCCCCGGAATACATCCTCGTAAAGGGCAAGGCCTCGGTAAAAAATGAACTTGCCGCCCTGGCTAAAACGGCGTCCAAGGTAATCATGGCCTCCGACCCCGACAGGGAAGGGGAGGCCATCGCCTGGCACCTGTGCGAACTGCTGGGAGTGGACCCCGCATCGCCGTGCAGGGTCCGTTTTTACGAGATAACCCCCGGCGCGGTAAAGGACGCCATCAAAAAACTTGACTCGGTGGACATGAACAAGGTGGACGCCCAGCAGGCCCGGAGGATATTAGACAGGCTCGTGGGCTATACCCTGAGTCCGCTGCTGTGGAAAAAAATCCGGCGGGGCCTCTCGGCGGGCAGGGTTCAGTCCGTGGCGCTGGCCCTTATATGCGCCCGGGAGAGGGAGATAAGAGACTTCGTCCCCAGGGCATACTGGCTTATCACCGTTACCGCCGAGGCGGACGACGGCCGGAGGTACGTGTTGAAGTGCGACAGCTTCGACGGAAAGTCCCTCTGGAAGGAGGGCAAGCCCCTCCTTATAGACTCCGAGGAGATGGTGGACGCCATCCTCGCGGAGGTGGAAAAGAACCCCCTCGCAGTGAGCGATTTCAAGGTGAGGGAGAGCCTCCGGGCCGCCCCTGCGCCCTTTAAAACCAGCACCCTGCAGCAGGAGGCCGCCCGAAGATCCGGCCTGTCGCCCCGGAGGACCATGAGTCTGGCCCAGCAGCTCTACGAGGGCGTATCCCTGCCGGGGAGAGGCCCCACGGGGCTTATAACCTACATGCGCACCGACAGCCTCAGGATTGCTCCCGAGGCGGTGGAGAAGTGCAGGAGCTACATATCGTCCAGATTCGGCGCCTCCTACCTGCCCGCCGGGGCTAACGTCCATGCGGGCAAGGGCCGCTCCCAGGACGCCCACGAGGCCATCAGGCCCACTGATGTGGAGATTACCCCCGAAAGCCTGGAAGGGATTCTCACCCCTGATCAGCTGAAGCTCTACTCCCTTATATGGCGGCGGTTTGCCGCCTCCCAAATGGCCCCGGCAAAGGTGGCAAACGCCACCCTGACCGCTTCTGCGGGCAAGGCCGGTTTCCGGCAGCTGGGGGAGACTTTGGTCTTCCCGGGCTGGAGCGCCCTGTGGCCCCTGGACCTTAAGGGAGAGTCCATGTCGCCGGCAGTTAAGGGAGAGGCCCTGGCCGTAAAGGGCGTCGAGAAGGAGCAGAAGTTCACCCGGCCCCCGGCCCGGTACTCCGAATCCACCCTCATCAAGGTGCTGGAAGACGAGGGCGTGGGGCGGCCTTCCACTTACGCCTCCATAGTGGAGACCCTTTACGACAGGGGCTATGTGGTAAGGAACGAGGAACGGCGGCTCCAGCCCACGGCCCTGGGCGATACTGTGGACCGTTTCCTGGTTAAATATTTCAACGAAGACAGCCCCTCTTCCATTGTGGATACGGGCTTTACCGCCAGGATGGAGGAAAACCTGGACGAGGTGGAGGAAGGCAAGGCCCCCTGGGTCCAGGTGATGAAGGACTTCTGGCGGGACTTTACCGCTACCATGGAAAAAGCCGAGACCGCCCCTGCCGAGCCGCCCCCCGCGCCGGAGCCCATAGGCGAAGACTGCCCCGAGTGCGGCAAAGCCCTGGTTCTGAAGCACGGCCGCTTCGGTGAGTTCGTGGGGTGCAGCGGCTACCCCGAATGCAAATACACCAGGCCCGTCCTGGAAAAGATCGGCGTTAAGTGTCCCAAGTGCGGCGAAGGGGGCGTGGTTAAAAGAAAGAGCCGGAAGGGCAGGCCCTTCTACGGGTGCTCCCGGTACCCTG
>JAAYQT010000193.1 GCA_012519165.1 Synergistaceae bacterium | reverse complement strand
GCGGGGCCTTCTCCGGCAAGGATCCCACCAAGGTGGACCGCTCGGCGGCCTACATGGCCCGGTACGCGGCCAAGAACGTGGTGGCGGCAGGCCTGGCGGACCAGTGCCTCGTTCAGCTGGCCTACGCCATCGGCGTGGCTGAGCCGGTGTCCATAATGGTTGACACCATGGGAACGGCGAAAGGCCTCTCCGACGAGGAGATTACCGCCCTGGTAAGAAAGCATTTTGACTTCAGGCCCGCTGCCATCATCAGGGACCTGGACCTGCGCAAGCCCCAGTACAGGAGGCTTGCCGCCTACGGCCATATGGGCAGGATCGACCTGGACCCCCTTCCCGCCTGGGAGAGGACCGACCGGGCGGAGGCCCTGGCCTCGGACGCAAAGAAAAAATAGCAGTCCCAAAGGGCCCTTCGGGGCCCTTTTCCATTCTCTCCCTGAATGTGGTATTATTTTGGAAATAATGCAGGCCATATTCATCCGGAGGGAGTGAAAAGAATGGTTCCCCAGGCTGAACTTTTGGAAATTCTCTTTGAATCGGTTCAGGAGTTTGCTCCCCACAGAGAGGAGATTCGCCGCATCTTCCTTAAAGACCTCGGCGAAAACAGGGGGATGCGTTTTTTTGTGGCTCTTAACGAAGCGGTAAATAACGCCCTTATTCACGGCAAGGGCGCCTCCGATGAAAAAGTAAGGCTTTCCATCCGGGACGGAGGGGACAGAATCAGCGCCCATGTCAAAAGCTGCGGCGGAAATTTCAGGCATGACATGATCGCCGACGGCGCCGTTTTTGACGATAAGACAAAGGAGTCGGGCAGGGGAGTGCAGATAATCCTTCACGTAGTGGACGGATGCAAACTGACTAAATCAGGAGATCTCGTCAGCATGTTCATGAGGAAGGGCGGAGACGAGCCGGAGGTGGGCTTCATTGAATAATTCCATAACCGGGGCATGCGGCGGGGCGTCCGTCTCCCTGGAGGTGGCGGGGTTCAGGTTCGACGGCGCCAATCTTCTGGAGATGCTGGACGAAGCCCTCGTCATCTGGGAGGCCCAGGGGGGGCAGATTCTGTACGCAAACGAGGCCGCCAGGGCTTTGTACGGCTACGGCTGCGGGGAGATAGACGACCTGTTTATGGAAGAAATTTTCCCCGGGTGGGAGGAGGACTTCAGGGGGGGCGCCTTTTCCCTACGCACTGCGGTTCACCGCAATAAAAACGGAATTTTCTTTCCTGTACAGGCAACTTTCAGACCTCTTGCGGAGGACGCGGGGGGGCTTATGGTCATGACCGCCTCGGACGTATCCCCTGAAAATATGGCCAGGGACAGCGTGGCCCTGGCCTCCGCCATTCAGAGGGGGTTTTTGCCCCCCGACCTGGACGGGGACGGCCGGGTGGAGGTAAGAAGCATCCACAGGCCCATGTTCATGATCAGCGGCGACCTGTACGGCTATCACTGGGATGAAGGGGAGGGGATCCTCGGAGGGTACCTCTTTGACGTCATGGGGCACGGAGTCCCTGCGGCCCTGCAGACGTCGGCCCTGATGGTGCTGTTCCGCCAGGCCTTTGAGGATGCGGGCCAGGCCGGGGATGCCCTGGAGGACAAGCTCCGGTGGGTGAACTCGGCGGCGGAGAGCCGGGTGCTGGACGACTCCTTCGCCGCCGCAATCTGCTTCCGCCTGAACCTTGAAAAGAGGACCATGGAGTATTGCGCCGCCGGCATTAACTCCTTCTTTTGGGGAAGTAAGGAGGACCTTAAGAAGGTCCCGACGCCGGGCTCCCTTCTGGGCGTCCCGGGAGACCCTGCCTTCGGATCCGGAGTTCTTCCCGTATCCCCCGGGGACTTTTTCTACTTCCTCAGCGACGGTTTCCTGGACGGCGGCGCGGACCCGGACCCCGGCCCCCGGTCTTTCTACGACGTTTACGATCAGCTTTTCAGAACAGGGTACACCGGGGCGGCCCGGGACGATCAGTCGGCGCTGGGGGTGCTGGTCCGCAGGCTTTGAGGCAGGTTTTTCCCGATAATCTCGCGAAGCTTTTCCGCCTCTACGGGTTTGGCTATGTAGTCGTCCATCCCGGCGTCAAGGCACTTCTGCCTGTCGCCCTCCATGGCGTAGGCCGTCATGGCCACTATAGCCACCGGTTTTTGCCCCGCCCGGGACTCCCTGTCCCGGATTGTCCGGGTGCACTCCAGCCCGTCCATCTCCGGCATCTGAACGTCCATCAGAATCAGGTCGGGCCTCTCTCCCTCCATGAGGGCAAGGGCCTCCCGGCCGCCTTCGGCCAGGGATATTTTCCAGCCCGGGCCGCCCATCTTCCGCAATATGGTCCTTGTAAGGCTCCGGTTGAATCTATTGTCGTCCACCACCATTATGGACAGAGCGTCGGGGAGG
>JAAYQT010000192.1 GCA_012519165.1 Synergistaceae bacterium | reverse complement strand
TCAGGAAGAGCCCCGCCCTGCGGGCCGCCCTGCCGACGCTTGCCCGCCCTGTGATTACCGAGACGGGAATCGACAGGGCCAGGGAGATTATTATGGGCGAGATCCACCAGAAGTAGGAAGGGGTTATAAACCAGACCGCCGCCCCCCAGGCAATCCCCAGGAGCGACCCCCACCAGTGGGCGCGGAAGGCCTCCCTCCACGTGGTCCCCCGGTCGTCCCTTGACTGGCCGCCCCACCTGACGGTTTTGCCCAGGATGGTGGATACCACGAAGATGCTGTGGAAGATCATCCGGATGGGAGTCAGGACCGTAGAGAAGGCCACCTCAAGCAGGATGCTGCCGAACAGGCGGATTTTGCCGCCGTAGAGCCTCGCCCTGATGTCGCGGAGGAGGATGGGCAGCGCCCCTAGAAACTTGGGGAGGATGAGCAGCAGGGTGGTGGAGCCCAGCAGTGAGACGGCCCAGTGGGGCCTCCACACCGGCAGCTGGGGCAGATATTTCCGCAGGACGGGCATGTACACTGGCTCGAAGATCACTTCCGATATGGCCTGAGCAGTGTTGACGGCCAGGAAGGCAAGCCAGAGAAGGGCCGACCCGTAGGTCAGAATGCCGTTGATGAATAGGGCCCTGTGGGCGGGGAAGAACCCCTTGGTGAAGAGGAGCCGCGTGTGCTGCAGGTTCCCCTGGCACCAGCGCCTGTCCCGCTTTAGTTCGTCGATAAGGGTGGGAGGGGTTTCCTCCCAGCTTCCGCCGAGGTCGTAGGCCAGCCAGATTCCGTACCCGGCGCGGCACATGAGCGCCGACTCCACGTAGTCGTGGCTCAGGATATCCCCTCCCAGGGGGGCCCTTCCGGGCAGCCTGGGCAGTTCGCAGTGTTTCATGAAGGGCGCGGTTCTGATAAGGGCATTATGGCCGCAGTACTGGGCGTGGCCCAGCTGCCAGAAGTGGAGCCCGGCGGCAAGCAGGGGGCCGTAGACGTGGTTGGCGAACTGCTGCACCCTGGCTATGAGGGTTTCGCGGTTTACGGCCCTGGGAGGGGTCTGGAGAATTCCGATGTCGGGCCTCGTCTCCATGATTTTAACAAGCTTTGCCAGGGTCTCGCCGGTCATTATGCTGTCGGCGTCAAATACGGCCATGTAGCGGTAGTTCGCGCCCCAGCGGCGGCAGAAGTCCGCCACGTTCCCGCTCTTTCTCTTGGCGTTGTGCTTCCTCTTCCGGTAAAAGACCTGTCCGAAGGCGCCCTCCTCCTGGCAGAACCTGTACCAGGCCTCCTCCTCTTCAACCCAGATGTCAGGGTCGGTGGTGTCGCTCAGCAGAAAGAAGTCGAAATTTTCCGGCGAGGCCGTTTCGCAGACCGACCTGTAAGTTGTGCGGAGACCCGCAATTACGCGTTTAACGTCCTCGTTGCAGATGGGCACGAGGACTGCTGTGCGGGCTTCCGGGTCCCGTATTGCGGCGTCCGGCCCTCCGCAGGCCCGTGAGACCCTGAAGGAGTCTTTTTTTGTCAGAAGCAGCCACGCCCCGGCAACGGAGGTCCAAAAACCCACCGAGATCCAGGCGAAAAGGGTGGTGAACGCCGCCACCAGGAATGCGTCCAGCAGAATGCTCCCCCGGTCAGGCAGAAGGCGGGCCATGGTGTTGGATGATATTACGGTGGGGATAAGGGTCAGGGCGAGCAGCAAAAACCGCCTCCTGCCCGCAGCCCTCTTCCAGTCCGGTATCGGGCCCTTGCCAGTCATTCTTTTTGCCTCCCCCGGTAGGCGCGAAAGAGACCCTTAAAATAAGACGCAATGGAAGTCCTCCACGGCAGTCGGTCCATCTCCGCAGACTTCATTGATCTGCGGTTGACGGGCGGCGACGATGCCAGGCGTGGCGCTTCAGGGCGGCCGGAAGGGGCCGGAAGGCCTTCTTTTTCCAACAGAAGGACAAGGGCGTCCATGGCTTCCGAAGGGGAGGCGGGGCCGCCATCCAGGCTTTTGGCGGCAAGGGCCAGGCCCCGGACCGGCTCCATGTCAAGGGCCCTTACGTAGAGCAGAACCCTTTCTCCGGCCAGTCTCCGCCCGGCGGCAGGCCGTGCATCTTCGGGGTTCAGCGGGGGGTATGCTGTATTTTTCACTCTACGGAAACGGCTTTCGAGGCGGTTAAAAGAGGTTGTCCAGCCAGTGGAAGAGCTCTATGGTGTCAAGCATGTCGGGGCCGCCGGGGACAAGAAAGCCCGCTCGGCTGAAAACAGGCAGGGAGGCGTCCTCGCCGGGGCCGGGGAGGGCGACGCAGTGCATTCCCGCCTCAAGGGCGGCCTCTACGCCGTAGCGGGTGTCCTCGAAGACCACCGTCTCATCGGGAGTTGCATTCATGCGCCTTGCGGCCTCAAGGAAGATGTCGGGGGCGGGCTTGCCCCGCCGGACCTCCGACGAAGAAACTATCTGGGTGAAGTAGGGTCGTACGCCGAAGGATTCCAGGATTTCCGAGGCAATAAATGCGTTGGAGCCGGTGGCCACCGCCATGGGTACCTTTCGATCTGCCAGGCCCTCCAGAAGAGGCTTTATGGTGGGGTACATCCTGGTGTTAGCGAGGGCAATCTTGCGGTAGAGGGCGTTTTTTTCGTCCACCAGGGCCATGACGTCGTCGTCCAGGTCGTAGTTGGCCTTAATCCGCCGCACCATCTCCACAATGTCCTTCCCCACGAAGGCTTTTTTGTCCTCCCTGGAGAAGGTTATGCCCCGCCTTGAAAGCAGGATCCGGTCGCTCTCGTAGTGGTTGGCCTCGCTGTCGATGAGGGTTCCGTCCAGGTCGAAGATGACCAGGCCCAGGGTCCGGACCTCCTCCTCTTCAGCGGCTTCCTTTGCCCCCGCCATGAAGGACAAGGGGGATTCCATGGCCATGAATGCAATGGGGGTTTCCAGCATAGGTGTATACACTTTCCCTTCGGCTTCTTTTCAGGAAATTGTATCATATAGTGACGCCCTCCGTCACGAGGGCGCCACCATTAGAAACCCCTTATGCTTAACTATGTCCACTGAAACACCGTAGACATCGGCTATAATATCCGCCGGCGTCTCCGTCGGATGAAATACTCCCCGGATGACGCCGTCCTTCAAAAACAGCAGTCTGTCGGCAAAGCGGAAGGCGGTGTTAAGGTCGTGGAGGCTCATGAGGGCCGCCACGTTGTGGCCCTTGACCACCTCCCGCAGGGTTGCCAGCATGTCGATCTGGTTTTTCATGTCCAGGCTGCTGGTGGGCTCGTCCAGCAGCAGTACCCTCGGCTCCTGCACCAGGGCCCGGGCCAGCAGCACCTTTTGAAACTCCCCGCCGCTGAGCTCGTCCAGGTAGCGTAGGGCGAACTTGCCCAGGGAGAGGGTCTCCAGGGCGGACTCCACCTTTTCAAGGTCCCGCTTCTCCACGGACCACCCCAGGTGGGGGCGGCGGCCCAGAAGCACCGCGTCGAAGACGGTGAGACGCACCGCCTCGCCCCGCTGGGGGACGTAGCCG
The DNA here is from genome assembly GCA_012519165.1 of Synergistaceae bacterium. GTDB lineage: Bacteria > Synergistota > Synergistia > Synergistales > Aminobacteriaceae > Aminivibrio. Next base: position 355 of record JAAYQT010000192.1, on the reverse strand, counting down.
AAGAACTTCGCCCTCTCCCTCGGGTGGCATTTGAGGGCGTCCTTCGTCTCCATGAGGACGGAACCCCCGGAAGGCTTCAGGATGCCGTTGATGGTCCGCAGCAGGGTTGTCTTGCCCGTGCCGTTGGGACCCAGGAGGGCCGCCATCTCCCCGGGCTTTACGCCGAAGGTGACGTCCTCAAGGACGGGCACGCCCCGGTAGGAGAAGGAGATTCCGTCGACGGAGAGAATCACGGCCGCCGCCTCCGGGCAATCAGGGCCAAAAAGACGGGGGCGCCCAGAAAGGCGGTGAAGACGGATACGGGCAGAGTGCGGGGGGCGAAGGCCAGCCGGGCGGCGGTGTCCGCGCCGAGCAG
>JAAYQT010000191.1 GCA_012519165.1 Synergistaceae bacterium | reverse complement strand
CCCGCCCCCGGCCTGTTTTTTCTTAAGCGCCCATCCCTGCCCGGCCGTCCAGCTCCCCGGCGGTGAGGACGCCGCCGGCAAAGACCAGCTTCGGCCTTGCCTCCCTTACCGCCTGCGCGTCCCCCGGGGAGATATCCCGGTCAAGTACCACCACGTCCGCCGCACAGCCCGACTCCAGACGCCCGGAAAAGCTCTCTCTGCCTATCATCTTCCACGGGTTTGAAGTAAACAGGGGCATGGCTTCCTCCAGGGAGAGCCTCTCTTCGGGCCGGAACACCCCCTGCGGGCCCGACCGTTCCATCAGGTGGGCTATGGACTCCTGCGGGTTAACCGACTCCACGGGGGCGTCGCTGGAGGCGGCCATGACAAGCCCCTCATCAAGAAGGGACTTCCAGCTGTAGGCCCAGGGAAGGCGGTCTTCCCCCAGGCGGTTCTCCGCCATGTTCATGTCGCTGGGGACGAAGGCGGGCTGGATATCGCAGTAAACCCCTAACTCCGCCAGGCGACGGCGCTGATCGGGCCTTGCCACCATGACGTGGTTTATCCTGTCCGGGAGGGAGGGCCTGCCGAGTTCTTCGTAAACCTGCCCTACGCACCGCAGGGCCTGGTCAAGGGCCCGGTCGCCTATAGCGTGAAGCATGGTCTGCACCCCCCGCTCCCGGGCCTCCCGGAGCAGCCGCAATACCTTTCCGTCGGTCCAGTTGAGCCGCCCCTCTTCGCTCTTGTCGTCAGCGTAGGGAGCCGACAGGGCCGCAGTCCTACCCCCGAGGCTCCCGTCCAGGTAGATCTTCAAGCCCTGGTAGTTAACCCATCCGTCACCGAACCCCGATGGGAGGGGCGGGTGGGCCTGCCTGTCGTGGTAGGTGAAGATTCTTAAGGGAAGGGCGTTTTCGCCCTTTAGCTCGCTATAGATGGAGAGGTCTTCCTCCATGCCGTAGTCGTCGGCGCCGCAGGGGTGGGCGCAGGTTACGCCCCGGGACGCCAGCTCAAAGAGGGCTTCCTTAAGGGCCTTTTTTACCTCCCTGCGGGAGAAGACGTTCCGCTCCATGGCCTCAAGGGCGGGAATGGCGTCCCGCTCCTCCAGAATTCCGTCCCCGCTCTCAAGGCCGGACAGGGCCAGGGCCTTGCTGTCGGCGATGTTTATGTGGGTGCATATCCGCTGAAGCAGAACGGGGTTCGGGATTCCGAGGCCGTCCAGGTCCTGCCTGGTTATGGAGCGGCCCTCGGGCCAGCGGGTATCGTTGTAGCCCCACCCCCTCACCCACCGTTCAGAGGGGAGCCTATCCGCCTCGGCACTGACCATGGCCAGGGCCTCCGCCAGGGAGGCGGCCGCCGACAGGTCCAGGAGGGTCCTCTGCTTGGCCCACGCAGCAAGGTGGATGTGGCCGTCGGTAATGCCGGGGAGAACCGACTCGCCCGAAAGCTTCAGAAGCCGGCAGGACGAAGGGGCGCTCCTCCTCACCGCCTCTTCCGGACCCGAGGCGGCAATTACTCCCCCCGCAATGAACAGGGCCTCCCCGGACGCGAACCCTTCGCCCTTCCAGAGCGTGCCCCCGGTTATTAAAAGATTGTCCATTAAAAAACCTCCCCCGGATATTCCTTGCACTGCCTGCCTATTATAGAGCCTCGGCGCCCTATTCGGTAATTACGGGCAGTTTTCCGGCGTCCTCCAGGGCCACGCCCGAGTCTTTGTCCTTCCGGGGGCGCCAGGCCTTTTCGCCCAGCAGCGCGGCGGGGGTCAGCAGCCTGCGGCCCGCCTCGCCGTTCAGTCTGTCCGCCGCCCGGGACAGGGCGGACCCCCTGTCCTCCTCCCCGCCGAAGAGGCT
>JAAYQT010000190.1 GCA_012519165.1 Synergistaceae bacterium | reverse complement strand
GCCATCCGCAATCCCGTCGCCGGTCATCCGGTCCCGGAGCGTCCCCTTCAGGGGCGCCGGTTCGCCCATATAGCCAAACTGCGTTCCGCCCGAGCCCGCGATAGTCCCCTTGAGAATGACAAATGCCTGGAGAGAGCAGGAGCCCGAGAAGACCCGGGCCGGAAGGGGCGCCTCGAAGGGCACGGCGGTCTCCCCGGCCTCCGCCTCAAAATCGCGCTCCAGGTCAATTATGGCATTGCCGGCGGCGTCGGAGGCCCTGAGCCTTAAAACTCCGGCGGTCTTCGTCATGAACGGGTTGCTGAAAGTCGCTTTACCCCTGATGGAGTCGCCCTCCCGGAAGAGCTCTTTCTCCAAGGACAGCAGGACCTCCGTCGAAGGCTCTCTCGTGTAGAACCCCTTGTTTACCCTGGCCATCTGCTTGCCGCTATCCCCGTCGAAGGCGTTTGCCCAGAGATGGTCGTTGCCGTTCCTGTTTACTATCGGAATCGTGATTTCAATCGACTCCCTTGCCCCGGGCTGCACGTTCAGGGAGTTAGAGCCGGAGTACCTGCTTTTTTCCGCCTGGTCGGCCGCCCCATGGTTATGAGGAAAACTCCAGTCGACCCTTACCTTTTTTTCCGACGTACCCCTGTTCCATACAAGTATGGAGAAGTTTCCCTCGGCGCCCCTGATGTAATTTTCGAAATCGCTGGCAGCCGCCAAATTTATGCCTCCGGCGGCCTCTCCGCCGGCGATATAGGGGGGCAGGACGGAGCGGGCAAAGCGGACGGCTGGGAAGGCCTCTCCGACCTTTTTGCCCTCAGCGTCGGTGAAAATTCCCCCCAGCCGGTAGTAGCCCGGTTGGGCCGCCTGAGTCAGGATGACCTCGCCCGCCCCGGAGCTCTCTTTTTCCCCCCTGATCTCCGCTCCGTCCGGCCCTATCAGCAGGGGGACGAAGATCTCCCCCCGCGTCCCTGAATCGGCCTGCGGAACGGGCAGCCGCACCGTCTTCTCCTCCGCAGCGAACAGGGGAACGTCCTCCAGGAGGAAGGTCATGAGGTCCCTGAAGAACAGCTTTTCGTGGAGGGTGTTCTGGTGGTTTCCCGCGGCCCAGTCCATGTAGAGGGTGGAAAGTACTACCCGCCCCTTTCCGAAGGAGTAGGAGATCATGCACGGCTGTTCGTTTTTGGTCCTGGTCAGCCATATCTCGCTCTCCGCCGGAAAGTCCAGGAAGTAGCCGTCGATGTTGAAGTGGGAGTCGGGTCGGTCATGGAGCAGAACGCCCCCGCCGAAGAGACGATCCTGGCCGACGCGTACTGGCAGCTCTGGTCCTCGGCGAAGCCGAAGGCCGAGACGTCCCCCGGCAGAACTCCATACTCCTTGCCTAGCTGCTGGGAGAAGGCCAGAACTGTGCCTCCGCCGGCTACGAAGTCTTCTAGCGCGCTCCTGAAACTGGTTGAAAGATACCAGTCGGAGAGAGCGCCGCTCGGTATGATCAAAAGCCTGAAGCCGGGCAGAAGCTCTCCGATCTTTGAGGGATTGATCAGGACGGCCGGCTCCATGCCGTTCATCATCGCCGCCGCGCCCCGGGCATATCCCGCCGACAGTATGGCCGTATCCGGAATACGGGCCAGGTTCCCCAGAAGGTCTCTGAAAAGCTCCGCGGCAGCCGACTTCTGCTCGTCATTAAGGGGGATTGTGAAGGGTATCTCCTCTGTAAGAGGGTCTGACGCCGACGCGTCCAGAAAGGCGCCGAGGGTCTCCGGGTCCAGCGGGCCGGAAAAGGCCTTCCTGTCGCGATTAAGGATAAAATCCGCCCCGGCCTCGTTTTTCTTTGCCAGCGCCTTTAGGTAGAGACCTCTCTCCTGGAGGGGGAGGGCCATTAGGGCTTCGCCGATATTGTCGTTGTCGTCGGGATTGTCCGCCCCCGGGGAGCCGAAGGTAATTCCCAGTTCCTTTTCCCTCTTTTCTTTGTACTCCTTTGCCCACTTCAGCAGGTCTGTCCCGGCGGGGGTTTTCATAAGCTTTTCCAAAGCCTCTTTATCGTTAAGGATGGGCTTGAAAATCTGGTGATACTTAAACCTGTTTTCCTCCCATATGGGCGGCAGAGGCCCTCCGATAATATGGCTCATAAGCTCGGATAGAGGTCTGTATTTTTCGTCGAGCGCGATTTTCATCTCAAGCGCGTTCCGGGCGGCTTTATTGGCTTTATGGTAATCGACAAATATTCCGCCAAACTCAATTACAGCCTCTCCCCCCGCGATAAGCGGATCGATAAAAATACTCCTGCCGAAGGCCCACGCTCCAGCCATTCCTCCCCACACGGAGGGCGGAAGCAGCCACTTTTTGCCTTGGCGCAAGTCCTCTTCATACTGTTTCCTGACCCTCTGGCCCGTCTCCTCGCCCATCCGTATGAGGCCCGGAATTCCCAGAAACGTCGCCACGCCGTACCCAAGCCCCTTGGCTACCGTTAAATAGCCAAAGTTCTCCGGGTCGTTTCTGGCGGCGTTGTCCAGATACTCCGAATAAGCCTTTCCGGCCTCGTACCCCTGATAAATTAATAAAAATCCGCCTCCGTATTTCGTGATCCGGGAGACAGGCTTCGGGGCGATGGGTTCGGGAGTTTTTTTCGGCAGCTCCGGCTTGACGACCTTCGGCGCCCTGCGCTGGGTCCCGGGGGCGACTTTATCCGCATACTGGCTTCTTGTCATCGTCTTGCCCGTTGCCAGATCCGTGACCGTTCCGTCTGGATTCACCCTTACGGGCTGCTTTGTTACTTTGCCCGCAAGTTCGGGGTTTGTCTCCGCAATATGGCGCATGGTCTCACCGTTGCCCCTGGACACGGCGTGAAGTTCGTCGGTAAGGCGGTTCCATTTTTTTGTATCCGCCTTCGACATGGGACCTTTTTTATCGAGCAGCTTGGTCAGCTCTTTCACCTTTTGGTCGGTCAGCTTCTGGCTCTGTCTCTGAGCTTTTTTGTTGGAGTTGGCAAGAGAATCCTGGGCTTTATTCTGCCAGTCCTGAATTTTTTTGTTCTTTACGTCGGGGGGATCGTTGGGGCTGGTGATGCCCGCCTCCTCCCAGCTTGCTCCCTGCCTCAGCCGTTCGGCCTGCCTGGCGAACTCTCTCCATTCGCCCTTCTTTGGGACGCTGTCGGTCCACTCCATCGCCTTCTTGACGCTCTTCCCCAGTGTTTTGCTGTCTATCTCGCCGGTGGCGGGATTTTTTGTTATCCCCGCCTCCATGGCCTTTTTAACATTGTCGAGGACGGCTCCGGCCGGGTCCTTGGCCCCCATCCTGCCGCCGGAGGTCTCGTGCAGCCCCCCCGGCGTTGAAAAGGTGTCGGGGGATGCGGCCCTAGTCGCCATCCAGTTTCTCCATTCGGGACTGCCGGTTTTCATATTTGGCGGAGGGTCCCAGACGACAAGTTTTTTTGATGGGTCGATATAGCGTCCGGGTACATTGGGATCAGGCTGGAGGGAGTAGCCTTGCTTGTTGAGTTTCTGGGCCAGTTCTTTGGCGGCTCCCTGCCTGGTGGTGGTGAGGTCCATATCGCTTGCGGGCGTTTTCGGTTTACTCCCCGTATTTACCAGCTCCCCTTCCATCCCTGCGGATTTTATCGCTTCGTTCAGATTTTTAAAGCGGGTATCCCTGGCCTTGTATTCCGCTCTGGTATTGCTGGATTCGGTTCTGAAATCCCTCTGCCATTTGTTGCGGGCAGCCTCATAACTCTTATTATCAGAATACTGCCCTCTCTGAGGTTCAGTCTTTGCGAACTTTTCCGAAATTCGCTGAAGCTCCGAGTTCATCTCCGCCTCCAGAGTATCGCAGAGTGCGGGCCCCGCAGGCTGGAGTAGAAAAGCTGCCAGAATTAAAACTGAAAATAACGGCCTGAAAAAAGAAGCGGTCTTTCTCATTCCCTTCGCCCCCCTACTTCGTTGCGGCCCAGTCATCGAGGATCGAACGGGCGTAAGACGTCATTTCTCCGTCCTCTCCGAAGGCCTTTGCCGCCAGGTCCATCATCTCCTCCGCCTCCCGCTGTTTTTCCGCCCCCTGCAGCAGCAGCGCCAGGGAGAACAGGACTTCCGGCGTAGAGCCGTTTTTCTCCATGAGGAGCCTGAAAAATGCCTCGCCCCTCGGGATGTCGTTTTCAAATAGATAGGCTGAACCCAGAATTGCTGCGGTCCTTAAATCCATCAGCTCCGGCTTCTCCGAAAGAGCCCTTTCCAGACTGTCCGCCGCAAGGCCGAAGGACCTGCTCGTCCACTGCAGAACCCCCAGCATGAGCCTTGCCTCGGAGTAGGCGGGATCCAGCTCCAATGCTCTCTCTGCCGCTTCTTCCGCCAAATCAAGGGTGAAGGTGTTTTGTCCGAAGGAGGCGTAAATCTGGGCTATGGAGCCTGTTGCCTAACTCTTGAATTGCGGGAAGTTATCCACCAAAAGGGTGTGGCTTTTAAGCCCCCCCTTTGGTTTTCCCGCCTGGCGCACAGGGAATGATTCTTCCCAAACGGCGCCTCGCGCAG
>JAAYQT010000189.1 GCA_012519165.1 Synergistaceae bacterium | reverse complement strand
CTGCGCGAGGCGCCGTTTGGGAAGAATCATTCCCTGTGCGCCAGGCGGGAAAACCAAAGGGGGGGCTTAAAAGCCACACCCTTTTGGTGGATAACTTCCCGCAATTCAAGAGTTAGGCAACAGGCTCGGTTGTCATTTTTTCAAATGGCCCCGCTATTTCCGTTAATAGCTTAAAACGTTCTTCCCACTCCCTCTGCCAGGGCCTTTTTTAGCACGTTCCAGGCTATAACAACGTCCAGGGTGGCAAAGCCCACGGTCTTCATGACAGTCAGCTCCTCTTTTGACGTCCTACCCTCAATATTTCCAAGGACAAGGTCGCCCAGCTCCCCGGTTATGGATTTTTCGCTGAACTTTCCTTCCGCCATGGGAATAAGAAACTCCCCTGCCTCGGACATTACCGCTTCCATGTTGTCCACATAAATTTTGTCGGCATGAGTAACGGTGTATTCGTCCAGCTCGCGCTTGTGGGGCATGAAAACGCCCACGGCATTTATATGAACGCCCTTTTTAAGCGCCTTACCGTCAAAAACGGGGTTGGCGCTTGAGGTCACGGTGGTTATTACGTCGGCGCCATCCACGGCCTCCGAGGGTGTGGCCGCTGCAACCAGTTTTGCGCCCAGTTTGGCCGCCATGGCCGAAGCGCCGTCGATAAAGGCGGCTATTTTTTCCCCGCTTGTATCATAAATTTTTACTTCGTCCAGCTTTCTGACCGTAAGCATTGCCTCCAGCTGGCGGTAAGCCTGCCCGCCTGTGCCGAAGAGCGCGCCCTTTTTTGCGTCTCCGTTTGCCAGATATTTTGTGGCAAGGCCGGAGACTGCCCCGGTACGGAGCCGCGTAAGTTCGGTGCCGTCCATAATGGCGTTGACCATCCCCGTTTCAGGGTCCACAAGGAGGGTTGTGGCCGTGACTGAGGGAAGGCCCTTTTTTGGATTATCATGGTAGGTTGAGACAATTTTTATTCCCGTTACGGGCGCGTCTTTTATTAAGGCGGGCATGTAGGAGGTAATTCCCTTGTCGCCTACATCGAAATTTATCCTGACAGGGACCTCGGTCTGACGTTTGCTCTGTTTGACGAAGGCTTCCTCGTTGGAATTTATGGCGTCCTCCATGGTAAAAACTCTTCTTATCTCTTCAGAGTTTAAAAGCAGCATGGACAAGATCCCCTTTCTATATTTATCAAATATCCCGCAATTTAAAGCCTGGCATCTCCTCATTTTAAGCCGTCTTTGCATTATAGTAATAACGGTTACGGTTGTACAATAACCAGTCTGGTTTTTTCTTTCCTACAAGAGGTCTAATGGTGTATTATTAGCTCGCAGATTCTCTCCCCACACTGTAATAAACGCTTTTCAAAATATCTTACCCGATCTTGAAAGGAGTGCTTTTGATGCAAAGAGGTTTTCGTTTTCTGCTCCTGACGGTTCTTCTCCTCCCGCTACCCGGCTCTTCGTATGCCGCCGGCGCCAAGCCGGAGATGATTCTGCGCTTTGCGGGGCAGTTCCCCGAAGGGCACAGCTCCACGGAACTGATGAAAGAAATTGCCAAAGAAGTAAAAGAGAAGACCGGCGGCAGAATTGAACTGGCCCTCTTTCCCGATAACGAGCTTGGGGACTATTCCCTCGTTTACGAGGAATTGGTCAGGGGCTCCATAGACATGGCGGCGACTACGGTCCCCAGCCAATTTGACGCCAGGCTTGAACTGCCCTACGTTAACTGCATTGTCCGGACTTTCGACGGCGCCAGAAAGCTTTTCGCCCCCGACGGGTGGCTTTTTGCCAGAATGGACAGGCTTCACGCCCGGCTCGGGGTTAAGCTCCTTGGTTTTCAGATGGAAGGATTTATCGGCATAGGCAGTACAAAGCCCATAAACGACCCCCTCAACCCTGACTCCAAAAAGGGCGTGCTAATGAGGATACCCAATATGGAGTCCTTCAGGCTGGCGGCGGAGGCCATGGGCTACAACGCCATCACCATTCCCTGGGACGAGGTTTTGGGGTCTCTGCAGAACGGCTATGCCGAAGGGGTTATGGGGATGACACCCACTGCGGCCCATACCATGCTGAAGGGCGTTATCAAGTACTGGTACGATCTTCACTGCTCCATTGAAAACCTGAACTATATGATAAGCCTGAAGACCTGGGAGAAGCTGTCCGATGAGGACAGGGCCGTTATTTCAGAGGCCTGCTCGAAGGTTACCGAGATGAGCATCGACCTGGCCGAGAAGGACCAGATCAAGAGCCTGGAGCTTATGAAGGAGGAAGGCGTGGAGGTT
>JAAYQT010000188.1 GCA_012519165.1 Synergistaceae bacterium | reverse complement strand
CTGCGCGAGGCGCCGTTTGGGAAGAATCATTCCCTGTGCGCCAGGCGGGAAAACCAAAGGGGGGGCTTAAAAGCCACACCCTTTTGGTGGATAACTTCCCGCAATTCAAGAGTTAGGCAACAGGCTCTACGGAGGATTTTTCAAGCATAACGGGGATAAGCCCCCCGGGAAGTAAATCCCTGAGGCTGTCCTTAAACATCATGGAGGAGTATTTTTCAAAGTCCCTGCCTATCCGGGCTTTCAGCGTCTCAGCCGAAAGGGCGGGCTTAAGGTCGAGAAGGAGTCCGGCGCCTTCGGAGGCGGAGGCGTCCTCTATCTCCCGGCTCATGTCCATGGCAATGGGGCCGCTTATTCCGAAGTGGGTAAGGAGCAGCTCGCCGAACCGCTTTGAAATAACCTTGCCTTCCTTAACAAGGGAAAGGGATACGTTTCTAAGATTGAGACCCCGGGCCTGCGGGGGCCACTTCTCCGCAAGCCTGACCGGGCACAGCGCCGGCGCCGGGGTGATGACGTGGTGGCCGGCCCGCTTTGCAAATCTGTAGCCGTCTCCCGTGGATCCGGTTTTCGGAAAGGATTTGCCCCCCGTGCAGATGATAAAGGCATCGCCTTCAAGCTCCTGCCCTCTGAGGATGAACCGGACGGCTTTTCCGTCCTTTATCTCCAGGTTCAGGGCCTCTTTGTTTCTTAAAACGGCCACACGTCCCCGCTTAAGATAATCAAAAAGGCAGTTGATTACCCTCTCTGCGCCGCCATGGGCCGGGAATACCCGCTTCCCCCGCTCAACTTTAGTCTCCAGCCCCAGGGATGAAAAAAACTGTAATGTCTCCGCCGGTCCGAACCTCGAAAAGGCGGAGTACAAAAACTTTCCGTTGGGCCCGTAGGCCGCCAGGAAGGTCTCCATATCCTCCTCGGCGTTCGTGAGGTTGCATCTTCCCTTGCCGCTTAGCATCAGCTTTGCGCCCAGGGTCTGGTTTTTTTCAACCAGCATTACCGTTGCGCCCAGCTCGGCGGCGCGGCCTGCGGCAATCATGCCCGCGGCCCCCCCTCCGATGACTACAACTTTAGGCCCGGCCATTTCCAGCTCTCCCCTTCTTCTCCTTCATGGAAAGGGAAATCCTGTTTCGCCCAAGATCAACTTCCAAAACGGTTACTTCCACCTTCTGGCCCGGCCTGACGGTCCGTCCGCCGCCGGGAAGGTTCCTTGCGTGAACCAGTCCGTCCTGGTGCACGCCTATATCCACGAAGACGCCGAAGGAAGTTACGTTGGTGGCCACTCCTGGCAGGACCATTCCGGGCGAAAGGTCGTCGATCTTTTCGACCCCCTCGGCGAAGGAAAAGATTTCAAAGTTCTGCCTCGGGTCCCTTCCGGGCCGCTCCAGTTCCGCCAGAATGTCAGTCAGGGTGGGGAGACCGGCGTCGCCGGTGATGTAGTTTTCAGGCTTGATTGCCCGCCGCTTTTCAGCGTTTTTTATAAGCTCCTCAACCGTACACCCAAGGTCGGAGGCCATTTTTTCCACAATAGGGTACCTCTCCGGATGCACTGCGCTTCCGTCCAGGGGGTTAGGGCCCCCGTGAACCCTTAGAAAACCGGCTGCCTGCTCAAAAGTCTTGGGGCCAACCCCCGGCGCCTTAAGCAGGTCCTTTCTGGACGAAAAGGGGCCCCGGGCCTCCCTGAACTCGATTATCCGCCCTGCGGCTGCGGGGCCTATCCTTGAAACATAGGAGAGGAGTTCCCGGCTTGCCGTGTTAAGGTCTACCCCTACGGCGTTTACGCAGAACTCTACTGCGCCGTCCAGGGCTTTTTTCAGCTCTTTCTGGTTCACGTCGTGCTGGTACTGTCCCACGCCTATTGAGCCCGGGTCTATTTTCACCAGTTCCGCCAGAGGGTCAAGTAGCCTTCTCCCGATGGAAACCGCCCCCCTTACGGTGATGTCGTGATCGGGAAATTCCCTCCTGGCCGTCTCAGAGGCTGAGTAGACTGACGCTCCGCTCTCGTTAACCATGGTTATGACGACGGAGGAAGGCAGCCCGAGGCCTCTGATAAATCTCTCCGTTTCTCTGCCCGCTGTGCCGTTACCGATGGCTATGGCCTCAATTTCGTAATCAGTCACCGCTCTTTTGATGACGGCGCCGCTTTTTGCCTCGTCCCCGCCGGGCGGATGGGGGAAGATTACCCCGTGGTGAAGGAGGTCCCCCTGGCGGTTGAGGCAGACGAATTTGCAGCCTGTCCTGAAGCCCGGGTCGAGGGCCAGTATAGTTTTGGGCCCCAGGGGGGGCGCAAGAAGAATTTCTCGTACGTTTTTTTCAAAGACCATGATGGCCTCCCGGTCCGCCTTTTTCTTAAGCGCGTTTCTCAGCTCAGTCTCCATGGCGGGAGCGAGGAGCCGCCGGTATCCGTCTATTACCGCTTCCTTTACCAGATCTGCGCAGGGGCCTCCCCCTTTTACGAAAAGGGGGATAAGGACGGCTAAAGCCTCCTCCTCCGGAGGGAGCAGGGAGAGGGTAAGGATTTTTTCCTTTTCGCCCCGGAACATGGCCAGTACCCGGTGTGAGGGCGCAGGCGCCGCGGCCTCCTCCCGGGAAAAATAATCCCTGAAGTTTGCCCCTTCTTCTTCATTTTTACCCTTGGCCAGGGAACTTTTAATTCTGCCCCGTCTGCCGAACAGGAGGCGCATCCTGGCCCTCGACTCCCCGTGTTCGCTCACACGCTCCGCGATAATGTCCGCAGCTCCCTTGAGGGCTTCTTCCTCAGAAGAAACGCCCTTCTCTTCGGAAACAAAGGAGCGGGCCAGAAGCTCCGGGTGTGCTTCCTTTTGCGCCATGATCAGGTCCGCCAGCGGAGAAAGGCCTTTTTCCGCCGCAACAGAGGCCCTGGTCTTTCGTTTGGGACGGAAAGGAAGGTAGACGTCCTCCAGCAGGGCCAGGGAGGGGGCGTTTTTAATTTTTTCCTCAAGCTCCGGGGAGAGGAGCCCTCTTTCCGAAAGAGATTTAGAAATCGCCTTCTTTCGTGCGCCAAGCTCCTCCAGTTGTTCGCGTCGGTCCCTTACGGCGGCAATGTTTTCTTCGTCCAGTCCCCCCGTGGCTTCTTTGCGGTAGCGGGCAATAAACGGTACAGTTCCGCCTTCCTCCAGAAGGGCAAGGGTCGCCTCCACTGCGGGAAGGGCGATCTTCATCTCGGTCGAGATGCGTTTGGCTATGGATTCGTTCATGGGGAACCTCCGGATCTTTTTTATTATTCTAGCACGGAGGGGTATTTGGCGGACAGATCGTGGTAAAATTCGGATAGAACGAGGAGATGGGCCCATGGGAAAAAAATGGTGGGCGCCCCTGTACGGCGTCTTTTTCGGAATATACATCCCGGAGGAGGTTAAAGCGGAGAAAGGAGACATTGTCCTGCATATCTCCGACACGCCCTCCACAATGTACGGTGATCTTGAGAGGCTTGTTAAGGCCCTGGCCCCCCGGTGGATTATCCATACGGGCGATCTGGCCGACGACGTTAAGCTGGAGCTGTCTCCCCGGGAGCTGCCCAGGTACAGGGCAAAACTGCTGGAACTTAAAAGATCCCTGGGGGGCGGCCCCGGCCTGGTCTTTGTTACCGGTAATCACGACCACGAGCCCACTATGAGAGAGATTTTCCCCGAATGCCTGGTCTTAAGAGACAGGGGCAGGGTAGAGCTATGCGGGGAGGGTTTTAACCTGAGCCATGACGCCGAGTCCCTTGAGAGGCCGCCCCTGAAGTATAACCTCTTCGGACACAGGCCCGGCGGGGAGGACGGGGGAGATACGGGGCGCTTTTTCTTAAACGGCATCTCCGGCGTCTACGTCATTGTTCCGTCCAGCGGAAAAATATTCTGCCTTCCCTACCCCGGGTATGTTAATGACGGAAGGCTGGTAAGAAGAAAGAGAGGCCTTTAAGAGACGAAGGGGGGAGCGATTTGCTGCACATAGTTCGCGGAGGACCCCGCATAATGCTGTTGACGGGGGATGAGACCAGGATAGTTTCGCTTATTCGCTCTTCGTTCCCATGCGCGGGCCGTACCCTGGAGGAGACGGTGGAGAGGGCCGGCGAGGGACAGTCGGTTGTGTTGTTCAGGGGCGGGGCAAAGGGACTTCACGAGTTCCTCCTGGCCGAGGCCGCCCCTGACGAAATACTGGCCCTGCTGCTTAACAGTGGTAAGGAATTTTTGCCTAAGACGGTGCGCCTCATGCCCCGTCTTATTTTTTTCAGGGTCTTCGGTGAAAGAGAACGGGTTATCGGCCAGATAGAAAAGGACTTCCGCGGGGAGAGGAAGAGATTAAAATCAGTCCTCGCCCCCTCCGGAAAGGACATAATTACAGTCTGCTTCACTGCCAAACCCCTTAACAGGCCCCTCGGCATAAATGACGTTATGGACGAAGTCCTTAACGTCCGGGGCGCGTCCTTCGAGAAGCTCCTGAACTCCCTGCGCAGCCGGGCGCTGTGGTATTTCACCGAAGGATTGGAGGACCGCCGCTGGAACGAACTGGAGATAAGGATTTACGACTCCTGGGGGGACTATTCCGGCCATTGCGAGAGGCTGCGGACGGTTCTGGACAGTCTTGACGCCGGGATGGTCCTCGGCGAGGGGTGGGGCAGGGACTTCGCCCACATCCTTATGGCGGTTAAAGTCTACCGGCTTAACTTCTACACCTTTCTGCCCTCCGCCCGGATTAAAGAAATCCTCATGGGACTGGAGTATGACGAAGCGGGGGAGAGGCTCGCCGATTTCGACCTCTACAGCGGCAAGGAAAAGATATCATGGGGAGGGGTGGCCCCAAAATCGGGGGGCCGCCAGGATCGGGCCGCCCTCGGAAAATCTTTGAGGGAAAAACTATTCTCCCAGCTGCAGCCAGAAGAGGCGGAACTGCTGAGGGACCTGGAACGGAACATCGTCAGGCGCCGGGATCCCCGTCTGCTACGGAATGATTCATTCAATTTTAAAAATACCGTTTCCTCTTGCAAAGGCTGACTGATGTATTTATAATAGTATGAAAAGTTTTCATGTGGATTGCGGGCAAAAGGACATCGCCTTAAATTTATAATTTGTCGCATAACAGGTCGTCAATAGGCAAAGGAGGTTCTATCCATGGAAGTGCTCAAAGTATCCGCTCATTCTCAGCCCAAGTCCGTCGCCGGCGCCATTGCGGCAGTCCTCAGGGAAAAAGGCGTAGTTGAAGTGCAGGCGGTGGGGGCGGGGGCCGTAAACCAGTCGGTGAAGTCCATCGCCATAGCCCGGGGTTACGTGGCGCCCAACGGCATAGACCTCATCTGCATCCCCGCCTTTTCCAAGATATCCATCGAGGACGAGGAGAGGACTGCCATCAAATTTCAGCTTGAGTCAAGATAAAAAACACCGCAGCGCCGAAGCCCCGGCTTAAGCCGGGGCTTCGGTGTTTAAAGATGCCCTCCCGTGGGGTATACTATTCACCACAACCCATACCCGGAGCTGCTTATGGTCGCCCCGGAACCTGCAGGAGGAGATTTTTATGCTGGAGATAAGCGCTCCCAAGGGAGTGCGGGATATCCTTCCGGACGAGTACTGGAAGTGGAACTACGTCCTGGATGTTTTTGGCAGAACCGCCATTGATTTCGGCTATTCCGGGATCCACCTTCCCGTCTTTGAGCACACGGAGCTATTCGCCAGGGGAATAGGCGACGGTACCGACGTGGTGGATAAAGAGATGTACACCTTCAACGACAAAGGCGGCCGGAGCATAACCCTGAGGCCCGAGGCAACCGCCTCCATGGTCCGGTCCTATCTTGAAAATAAAATGACGTCCCTTCAGCAGCCCGTTAAAATGTGGTGCGCGGGCCCCATGTTCCGGTACGAGCGTCCCCAGAAGGGCCGGTTCAGGCAGTTCTGGCAGGTTGACTTCGAGAGTATCGGCTCTCAGTCCCCCTTCGCCGACGTGGAGACCATCGCCCTCGCCCTGGAGGCCTTCCGAAGGCTTGGCCTCTCAAACCTTGAGGTGGTAATAAACTCCGTTGGGTGCCCGGCGTGCAGGCCCGCCTATATTAAAAAACTGACGGAATACTTTGCCGGCCGGGCCGGGGATCTTTGCGAAACCTGCCGGGAGCGTCTCCATAAAAATCCGCTCAGAATCCTTGACTGTAAAAACGAGCAGTGCGGAAAGACTGCGGACGAAGCCCCTTCCGGCCTGGACAGCCTCTGCGGCGAGTGCTCCGCCCACTTTAACGCGGTCAGGGCGAGCCTTGACGGCATGGGGGCGGCGTACCATCTGGACAAGCGCCTTGTCAGGGGGCTGGACTACTACACAAAGACCGCCTACG
>JAAYQT010000187.1 GCA_012519165.1 Synergistaceae bacterium | reverse complement strand
GCCCGGCGGACGTAAGCAGCCCGCCCAGGAAGGCCAGGTTAACGAAGACCCCCAGGGAGAAGACCGCAGAAATCCTGAAGGCCGACCAGAAGTCGGGGCTGTCGGAGTCGCTGACGTAACCCACCACAAGCGGAATGGTGGCTATGCTGCAAGGGCTCAGTACCATTCCCAGAATGCCCCATGCATACAGGGCGGCGTAAGCCGCCGCCCCGTCGCCGTGGAATACTTCGAACAGGAACTCAAACACGCCGCCCATGGGTTACTCCTTTGCCATGAGGTCGTAGCCGAGGTCGGACCAGTTCTTCACAAGGGCGCTCAAGGGCATATAGCCCGTACGTTTATCAAGCAGCTTGCCGGTTTCGTCCATGAAGACCAGGGTGGGAACAAACCTTACCTGGAACATGGAAGCCTCCTGGGGACACTCTCTGACGTTGGCTACGATCACCTCTACGGCGTGGCCGTATTTGTCGGTAAACTGGTCCAAAACTTTGGACATCTCAACGCAGCCCGGTCAGCCGTTGGACATGAACTCCATCAGTTTGAGTTTGGCGTTTTCTGCGGCGTAGCCGGAATACGGGAAAAGAAGCACTACCGCCAGCGCGGCAAAAATTACAAAAAGCCTGTTTACAGTCATGGTTTATCCCCCCTGGGTGTATTTCATCCAATGAAACCTTACTGGTATTGTAGTATTTGAGCTGCGGAAAGGTCAAGGGAAAAAAGGGCGGATTTTCTCTTTTAGACAAAATTTAGGTAGAATTGCTTATTCATGGAAGGAGTGAGCGGAGTGGGAAACGACGAAATTATCGCCCTGAGGCGGCGGCTGCACGCCATTCCGGGGCTCGGGTTCGACCTGGATGAAACGGTGAAAATAGTGGAGGAGTATTTAGGCGGCCTCGGTATAGCGGGCCGCACTTTTGGCCGCTCGGGAATCGGGGCCGTGATAGAAGGGCGCGGGCCGGGGAGGACTGTCCTGCTCAGGGCGGATATGGACGGTCTGCCCATAGAGGAGGAGACGGGCCATCCCTGGAAGTCTGAAAAGCCGGGCGTTATGCACGCCTGCGGCCACGACGTGCACACCGCCTGCCTGCTCGGGGCGGCAAAAAAACTTTCGGCCTCGCGAGGCGATTTTGCAGGAAGGGTACTGCTGGTCTTCCAGCCTGCCGAAGAGACAACGGGCGGCGCCCTTCCCATGATCGAAGACGGCCTTTTTGAAATGGCTTCCCCCGACGGCGCCTTTGCCCTCCACTGCGACCCCTCCATCAGGAGCGGCGCGGTAGGGGTGCACCGCGGGCCTGCCAGGGCCGCCGCCGACATGTTTGACTGTGTAATAAAGGGAAGAGGCGCCCACGGCGCGGAGCCCCACCGGGGGGACGACGTGATTGCCATCGCCTGCCGGACGGTATCCGCCCTTCATGAGCTTGTGGGAAGAGTTGTACCCCCTGCGGAGCCCGCCGTGCTTTCAGTGGGGACCTTAAGCGCCGGAACCGCCCGAAACGTGCTCCCCGACAGGGCGGAATTCTCAGGCATCTTCCGCACGGTGACGGAGGAGACCAGGCTTTCCCTGAGGGCCAAAATCCGCCGCACGGTGATGAACATCCCGGATGTCCTGGGCGCCGTGGGGGAGATTCAATTTACCGAAGGCTACCCCGCCCTGGCCAACGATCCCGAAATGGCGGACCTGGTAATGGCCGCTGCAGAGAGGATCCTGGGGGAGGGAAGCGTTACGGTTCTCACGGCGCCCAGTATGGGAGTGGACGACTTTTCGTGGTTCCTGCGCTCTGCGCCGGGCTGCTACTTCTTCCTGGGCACGGGCAGGGGAACGGACGACGCGCCCCTGCACAGCCCCCGGTTCGACCCCGACGAGGGCTGCCTGGAGGCGGGGGTATCAGTCCTCGCTGAAGCGGCGCTCGCCTTCCTGGGAGGGGACTACCAGAAGTAGTCGAAGAGCTGGCCCATGGGGTAGCCCGAGATGACGGAGCGGCCGAACCGGCCGTAAATATTCCGCTTGCCGTCGGCCAGCGCCTGGGATGCCAGCCCCAGGCGGATGGAGTGGGACGCCTCGATGTAGGCCGCCAGTTTGTCGCAGGCCTCGATAATGCGGCCGTCCAGGGGGTCCGCTTCGTCCCTGTCCCACTCTTCATCCATGTCCTTATCAAGCAGGACGGGGACGCCCCTGACGCGGATCTTATTTTTGAACTCGTCGGAGGTAAAGTAGCGGATCTCGTCCCTCCACCCTTCCGGGAGCAGGGGCAGGATCCGCTCCTCCATGGCGTGCTTCTCGTACTCGCGGATCAGGTCGTCAAGCCCTTCCACCGAGTTTTTTACCGGTGAGACAATGTCCCGGGTAAGCACCTCGGGCAGGTCGTGGAGAAGCCCCCCGAAGAAATTGTTGTACCTCCTGCGGGGGCAGGCCCCCAGTTCCATGGAGATAAAATAGGCCATGACGGCCACAAAGAGCAGGTGCCCCAGCACCGACGTCTGGGGGATCCGGGGCGTCTGGGCCCAGCGCTTTTGAAAGCCAAGCTGCCCTACCAGGGAGACGAAGCCCCAAAGCCCCATCTCCCTGTCCGGAAGCTCCCTGGCGGCAAGCATCTCGTCCACCGCCCGAAGGTCCCTGTGCTCGTTAATCTGCCTTGAAATCTCGTCCCTGGTCTGCTTCAGGCCGAACATGGAGCGGGTGTCGCTCCAGTGAAGAACAAAGTCAAACTCCCACTTGGTGGCCAGGTAGTGGGCCGCCCTCAGGCACTTTCTCTCCGGGGACAGGGGCGCCTCGTCAATAAAGTAATCCCTGAACCGGGAGGCGAAGTCAGGGGACAGCCTCTCCAGGTCGGGGGCCAGCTTGTCCGCCACCCAGGAGTTAAGCCTCGTCCTCTGGATTGGGTCCTGCATAAGCCTGTGAAATACGGGGGGCTTAATGTCAGTCAGCACCACCCTGTGCAAAAATTCGAAGATCCCCCCCTCGATGAGGGCCGTCCAGTCCGTCGCGGCCCCTCCGGCCTCGCCCTCGTACCGGGCAATCACCCAGGCGATGATCATCTTGTGGGCCTGCTTTCCCAGCTCGGTAAAGGTGACGGGGTGAGGGTGGTCGTTCCACCGCTCGATGCTGGCAGCTGAGAAAATCAGCTCGATAAGAGAACGGGTGATCACTGGAATGCCCTCCTTCCGGCCGGCTGCGGGGCCGGCGTCTTTTCGTTTTTCACATTATAACAAGGCCGCCACTCCGACCAATCGGGCGAAAATGCGGACTATTGTCGGTATGCATAATGTTTTTTCTTGACACCCCTGCCTTTTTTGCCTCATAATAACATCAACCGCCGAGAGGGAGAGAGTAGGCAGGTCCGTTTTTGCCCCGTCCGGCGGAACTTTTTTTGAAGGGGATGAAAGAATGAAGGGAGTTTTTCGCACCAAAACGGTTATGATAGCAGCGGCGGCGTTATTATTTGCGATTGTCACGGCGGTTCCTGTCATGGCGAAGGATACGCTTGTGGTCGCCAATATTTACGATGCCCGCACCCTCGACTCCATAACCCAGAACGAGGTTGCCACATCGGGGATGTGTCTGCATATTTACGACACCCTTATTGCCCTGGACCAGGATAATAATCTGGTACCAATGCTTGCGGAGAAGTGGGAGCAGGTGGACGACCTTACCTACAAATTCTACCTCCGCAAGGGAGTCTTTTTCCACAACGGCGAGCCCTTCACCGCTGCGGACGTGAAGTACACGGTGGAGCGGGCCCAGACCCCTGTCGGAAGCGCAATCCGCCAGTACTCCGAGGTGGTCGACAAGGTTGAGGTTATTGACGACCATACGGTAACGATGACCCTTAAGAGCCCCTTCACGCCCTTCCTCATGTCCCTGACCCACACCTGGGGAAGCATAGTCAATCAGAAAGCCGTTGAGGCGGCGGGCGAATCTTACGGTATGAACCCCGTGGGCACCGGTCCCTTCAAGTTTAAAAGCTGGAACAAGGGAGACCAGATTGTTCTTGAGCGCAACGACGACTACTGGGGCGAAAAGCCCGCTTATAAAGAGCTCGTCATGAGAGCCGT
>JAAYQT010000186.1 GCA_012519165.1 Synergistaceae bacterium | reverse complement strand
CTCCGGTAAGGAGGGCAAAGGACTCCCTCAAGTTTTCAGGGTTCAGGCGGATATATCCGTCGGGACCGAGCATCTCGTCCATGAAGAGGGATTCGGGGGCCGCTGTCGGAGCTCCCATAAGGGCCCCTGCGGCGGCAAGCAGGGCGAGGGAGGGGGTTGGATTTTCTATTATGAGAACCGTGCGCCCCTCTGCAAGATTCTCCATCCCCTCTCTCCCGTCCTCGCCGATAAAGTGAAAATCTGATCCCTCGCGCTCCGTAAAAGAGTAATCAGCTATGCGGTCTCGGTTTCCGGCAAACAGGCAGACAGGGCCGTCCCCAACTTTGTCCCTGCGGGGCGCGCCGTCCGCGTTCCAGTTTACTTTGACCTCCAGTGCGGGAGGGATGTAGGTCTCCCGGCCAGTTCGTCCGACCGCAGACATCACCGTGGGGTGGCCCTTCCAGTCAGTATGGGGCAGGAAAGAGCTGTGGACTGTCCTGGCCCTTAACCTGACCAGGGGCCACCAGGGCGGGGGGGGCCCCCACAGGTGCCACAGCCTTCCTCTGATAAGCGCTGCCGACGCCCGCTCCGCGGAAGTCATGGAGCGCCAGGAAAGAATGCCGGGGATGTTCAGTCCGTCGACGCCGGAAGCCGCAAAGGCCTTTACGGCCGTCCCTCCCCGTATCAGAGCCCTGGCAAGAGCCCCCGCAGAGGCCGCCTCCCAGGGTAGGAGGGACTCTCCGATATACCAGAAACACTCCGTTTTAGGCATTCCGTCCACGCTCCGGTTTAAAATTAATCAAAGTTAACCATGAAAAAGCGCTTTTTTCCAAGCCTTAGAAACAGGTACCCTCCATCCAGGAGGTCGTCTTCAGAAACGGCCCTGGCCTCATCATCGGCTCTCTCGCCGTTTATGTAGAGTCCGCCCCCCTTGATCAGCCTTCGGGCCTCGCTCTTGGACTGGCAGGCCCCCGAAGCGGCGAGCAGATCCGGGATAAGCACGGGAAACTCCCTTGACGCCCTGCCTGCGGGAACCTCTTCCGCCAGGGTGGAGAGCATCTTGCCCGAAAGCTCCTTCGGGTCGAAGGAGTCGCCGAAGAGGATAGAGCTTGCCGCTATTACAGTATCGGCCACTTCCGCCCCGTGGACAATTATGGTTACCTCTTTAGCCAGCCGTTTCTGGGCCTCCCGCCGCCCTCTGTCCTTTTCGTGAAGATCCATGATTTCAGCTATTTCCTCAAGGGAGAGGAAAGTGAAGAGCTTCAAAAGCCTTTCCACGGACTCGTCCTCAGTATTTACCCAGAACTGGTAGAACTTGTAAGGGGACGTACGCCCGGGAGAGAGCCAGACCGCGCCCTCCTCCGTTTTGCCGAACTTGTTGCCCGAGGAAGTCAGCAGCAGAGGCTGGGTGGCGCCGAAGGCCGATCCGCCTGTTTTTTTTCTGATTAAATCAACGCCGTAAATTATGTTACCCTGCTGGTCGTTGCCGCCCATCTGGAGGCGGCAGCCGTGGTTTGTAAACAGGTGAAGGAAGTCGTAGGCCTGGAGCAGCACGTAGGAGAACTCCGTGTAGGAGATGCTCTTCTCCGGGTCCTCCAGGCGGCTTCTTACGTACTCCCTGGCGATCATGGAATTTACCGAAAAGTGTTTCCCCACGTCCCGCAGGACTTCAAGAAAGGTAAGGCCTCCGAGCCAGTCGTAGTTGTTTATCATAAGGGCGGAGTTGGCGCCGCAGTTAAAGTCAAGAAAGTGGGCCAGCTGCTCTTTAACCCCCTCCAGGTTTTCTTTAACCTTTTCAAGGGTGAGCAGGTTTCTCTCCTTGCTCTTGCCGGACGGGTCGCCAATGAGTCCCGTTCCCATGCCTGCAAGGGGAATGGGCTTGTGGCCGCACTTTTGCAGCCAGGCCAGGGCCATAATGGGAATCAAATGCCCCACGTGAAGGCTTTCCGCAGTGGGGTCAAAGCCCACGTATGCCGTTACCATTTCCGTTTGAAACAGCGCCCCGAGCTCATCTTCGTGGCTGCACCACTCAATATGTCCCCTGTCCTTGAGGACTTTAAGCGCATTCTTAAACATCCTGTTCCCTCCTGGTCCCAATCGTTATAATGCTGCCCCGGTGGCTATTCGCAGTCCGCCGGATCCGGTTTTGCTTCCCATTCCAGAATGCCCTCCCCGGGAGAGGACAGTATTAACGTTAAAACACCCGTCTTTTTAAGCTCCTCCGTTATCCTGGAGGCCGTCTTCAGTTTTATGCCCATCCCCCGCCCGAGCTTGCCCGCAATGCTTTCAATCTGGACAAGGCCCTCCAGGGCCCGGGCCAGGGCGGGGCCGTCGGCGTAGGCCCAGAAAACGGCCCTTCCCGCTTCTTTAAGCAGGGGAACAGCGTCGGCAATGGTCTTCTTTTCTCCGTACTTAAGCGCGTCGCCATCCACGACGCCAAAGCGCAGCATCCGCCGGTTGGCCGCGCAGAGGATTGAGAATGGTATGGAGGCTACGCCCCCCGACGGATAGCCGTTTAGCTTCTCCACCGCAGGGACCAGGGAAGTCCACTCTTTCTTCCAAAAGGACTCCGCGAAGGCCTCCCCCGCCTCGCCCCTGTCCGGCAGCTGAAAAAGCGCTCCCGGAGCGGGGAATATCAACAATTTGCCCCTGCCCGTTAGGGAAAAGGTAAGAGGGCCTGGCAAAATTTCTTCGAAATCGGCGCCCCTGAAGCCGAGGCCTTCATTTAACCCCAGTCTGGCAAGACCGTGCTCTTCAATAAATGAGGCCTGAAGGGGGGGCAGACTTATCCCGAAGGAGGCGATAAAGGGCTCAAGGGCAATATACCCGCCCGTCCAGCTTGCGGGCTCCCAATTGTCCGCAGGGAAGCCGGGAAAAAGGTCCTCCGCTCCCTCGGCCCGCCACTTTACCCTTCCCCCCCCGCCGGAAAAACGCACTGCTCCGCTTACGGACAGCCCGGCCGTCTTTATTCCGGGCAGTATTTTTGATGCTAACCGGGAGGCTATGCCTCCGTCGTACAGGTAGAAGTGGTTAGGCCATCTCTTTTCTATCTCCCACGGGACGGCCATTCCTCCCTCCCCTTT
>JAAYQT010000185.1 GCA_012519165.1 Synergistaceae bacterium | reverse complement strand
TATCACGTACTGGGGGGACGGGTATCCCCCCTTGACGGAGAGGAGCTGGACGAGGAATCCCTCTCCAGGCTGGAGCGCCGGATTGACGAAGAGGGCGCCGGGGAGGTGATTGTTGCCGTTAACCCGCGGCTGGAGGGAGACCTTACCTTCCACGCCGTTATGGAGAGGCTCCGTGAGAAAGACATTGCCGTCTCCCGACCCGCTTACGGCCTGCCGGTGGGGGGGAGCATAGAGTTTGCGGACAGAACTACCCTTCTCGCATCCCTGGAATCCAGGGTCACCGTCAAGGCAAGAAAATAGCAGGCTTAAGAGCAAAAACACTGAAACGAGGTGAGACTATGAGTGAAGGCTTCGGTAAAATTGTTAAAATAGTATTTTCCGGCATTGTTATGCTGCTCAGCGGCATGATAGGCGCCCAGACGGCGCAGCTGATCTTCCCTCTGCTTCCCGAGGAACTGTTTACTGACGGAAGAACATGGCTTACCCTATGGCTTCCGTGCAAAATTTTCATTACAATCATCTCTTCCATTTCTTTCGCCCTTATCGGATTGATACTATCCCCACTGTTTTTTCGCCTTCTCGGTCTTATAGGTACCCTTTTTGAAACCCATTTAAAAAACACAAGCTGGTCTGAAATTACCTCGGCTACCATAGGAATGATCGTGGGGCTCATAATCGCAAATCTTATGGCTTTGCCCTTTTCGGATCTTCTCTTCGGCAGCTACTTCGCCATACTGCTTAACATCATTCTCGGATATTTGGGCGCAAGAATATTACTAAAGCGACAAAACGATCTGAAGCAGGTTCTGGGCCCCATTCAAGGGCTTAAAGACAGGCTTTCCATGATGAGAGGCGCCAGGGAACGGCAAATTGGAGAAAAGCTCCTGGATGCAGAAGACGGCGCCCGGAGCGCAGCGGGGAGAAAGATTCTCGACACAAGCGTGATAATTGACGGGAGAATTCTGGACGTGGCCAGGACGGGGTTCCTTGAGGGGTTGATAATCATCCCCCAGTTCGTGCTGCTTGAGCTACAGGCAGTGGCGGACTCCACCGACCCCGCCCGAAGGACGAGGGGCAGAAGAGGTCTGGACGTTCTTAACGACCTGCAGCGCCTTCAGGGCCTCAACATAGAGATCGACGGGGAGACGCTTAAAAATTTGGGGGTGGAATCGGTGGACAGCGGCCTCGTGGCCCTGGCCGGCAGAATTGACGCCCAGATCTTGACGACAGACTACAACCTCAACAAGCTTGCCCAGATCCAGGGCATCTCCGTCCTTAACGTAAACGACCTGGCCAACGCCCTTAAACCCATGCTGCTTCCGGGCGAGACTATAGTTATCGACGTTATAAGAGAGGGCAAGGAGCCCCACCAGGGAGTGGGCTACCTCGACGACGGCACCATGTTCGTGGTCGAGGACGGGGAGAAATTTATCGGCAAAAGGGTTGAGGTGGTGGTCACCTCCATGCTTCAGACCTCGGCCGGCAGGATGGTCTTCGGCAGGTTCAGGAAGGAAGTAAAACACTGATGAAAAACTTCTCCCTGGTGGTGGCGGCGGCGGGCAGAGGGGAGAGGGCGGGAGGGGAGTTACCCAAGCAGTACAGAACCCTCGGAGGGAGGATGCTCTGGGAGTGGAGCGCCCTCCTTGCCGAGGGGCTGTTTGCGGACGGTAAAATTTCGGAGGCGGTATTCGTTACGCCGCCCGGCGACGAGGAACTCTTCAAAGAAAGGCTGGCGCCTCTCTCGTGCCCCTGCAGAACAACCGCCGGAGGGGCGGAGAGAAACGATTCTGTGCTGAAAGGCCTGCGCATTGCAAGAGGAGAATACGCCCTGGTTCACGACGGAGCCAGGCCCTTTGCCACGGCGGACCTTTGCAGTCGCGTTATGGCCCGGGTCACCGGCGAGGAGGGCGTAGTTCCCCTATTGCCGGTGCAGGATGCGTTAAAGAAAAAGGACGGGTCGGGGAAGCTGTCTCCTTCATCCAGGGACGGACTTTACATAACCCAGACCCCCCAGGGCTTCCACCGGGATCTGTTGATCAGCGCCCTGTCCGACCGGGGGCGGGGTTCCAGG
>JAAYQT010000184.1 GCA_012519165.1 Synergistaceae bacterium | reverse complement strand
CGCAACCTGGCTGATGGGCGCCACGTTACCCACGTGGGGGTTCAGGAAGCAAAACCTCTTAATCCCGTGTTTAAGAAGGCTCATGCAGATGTCCTCGAAATAGTCCCTGAAGCTGTCAGGTCGGGCGGTTACCGCTCCCGGTCCCCAGGAAAAAAGGGAGTCCCCCACGGGCACGGTGGGACCCACAAGCCACCCCATCCGATCGGCAAGGCGGTTTGCCATTTCCTCGGCGATGATGGTATCGGCCCCTACGGGAAGGTGGGGGCCCCATATTTCGAAGGCCCCGCTGGGTATTATTACCGCGTCGTTGTTCTCTACGTATTTCTGAAAGTCCACCGTGTTCATTTCAAGCAGTTTCATTAGTACATCCCCCATCTTCTGGCGTAGACGCAATTTCTGCGCCTTTTATTTCAATTCTACTACGTTCGCCTCAAAAACGTTTTGTGAAGATTAGCCTGATTGCCGGGAGCTTTTTTCTGGTATGATACGGATTCAGACAGTTTAAACGGAGGTGTTGTGAAATGAAAAGGTCGGTAATATTCACGGCGGCGGCGCTTATGCTGATGCTGTTCGCTGCCGGGGCGCAGGCGGCGGTGGAGATCAAGATAGGGCACGTGCTCAACCCGGATCACTCCTGGCATGTGTGCCTGGAGGGCTTTGCCGAAGAGGTAAAGGCGGGCACTGACGGCAGGATTCTCTTTACCATCTACCCGAGCAGCCAGCTCGGCAACGAGAAGGATCTTATCGAGGGGCTGTCCCTGCAGACCGTGGACGGAGGCCTGATAGGCGGCGGATCGTTCCAGTCCGTGGAACCCAAGTTCGGAGTGGAGGCCCTTCCCTATGCCTGGCCCACCCATGAATCCGCTTACGCCGCCCTGGACGGCGAACTGGGGGACTACCTGCTTGCCCTTCTTGAGAAACAGGGAGTGGTGGGAATCTCCTGGTGGGAGAACGGGTATCGGCACCTGACGAACAACAGGGGCCCCGTGGTGAAGCCCGAGGATATGGCGGGGCTCAAGATCAGGGTCACTCCAGACAAGATGCGCCTTGATACCTTCAAGGCCCTCGGCGCATCCCCCATGCCCATCAACTTCGGCGAGCTCTACTCCGCCATGCAGCAGGGCGTGGTGGACGGCCAGGAGAACCCCTTCTCCATCATCTACTCAAGCTCCTTCTACGAGGTGCAGAAGTACCTTTCCGTCACGGGCCATATCTGGGGCTCCGCCCTTCTCTGCTTCAACAGCTCGGTCTGGAACAAAATCTCCGACGAGGACAAGGCAGTGGTGAAAAAGGCGGCGGACAAGTGGCGGGACGAGCAGCGCAGGCAGACTACAGCCCAGGAGGACGAGTTCCTTCAGAAACTGAAGGATAAGGGCATGGAGGTCACCGAGGTGGACAAGGCCGCCTTCCAGGAGGCGGTTCAGGGCGTGTGGAAGGAGTACGAGGGCGAATTCGGCAAAGAACTGATGGATCTGGTCCGCAAGTACGGCAAATAGGATGTCAAGAGAGAATAAGAGCCTCGCAGAGAAGCTGTTTGCGGGGCTCGATCTGCTTCTGGTTTTGGGGATAGTTGCCACTTTCATCGAGGTGCTGCTGGAAGTGGCCTTCCGGTATATTCTTAACAAGCCCCTCGTCTGGGGCGGGGAGCTGTCCCAGACCATACTGGTGTGGGTTACCTTCGTCGGGGCCGCATCGGTGCTCTACCGGGGAGGGCATATTGCCATCGACTTTCTGCTGGAGCTTGTTCCTTCCGGCCGGCTGCGCAATACGCTGCGGCTTACAGGAAACCTGGCCATACTTGCGTTTGCGGCCATAGGCATATGGGCGGGGTGGAAGGTTGTCGGCCGGACCTGGTCCATGCGCACAACGGCGATGCAGATTCCGTCGGGAATACTGTACCTGGCCTTCCCTTTGGGCTGTTTGCTGACCATCCCCGCAGTCTGGAAGGACATCCGGGATATTTTAAGGGGGAGGGGATAGAATGCTCACCCTTCTCGGTGTTCTTTTCGGCGGTATCTTCATAGGGATTCCCGTAGCCTACGCGGTAGCCGTTTCGGGCATGGCCTACCTGATATTCGAGTCTGCGGTCCCTCTTCTGGTGGTGGCCCAGAGGATGGTGGTGGGAGTCGACTCCTTCACCCTGCTTGCCATCCCTCTGTTCGTCCTTGCGGGGGCCCTCATGGCGGAGGGGGATATAACCCCCAGGCTTATGAAGTTTGCGTCAAACATGGTGGGGCATATCCCGGGGGGACTGGCCATGGTGATGGTGGTCTCCTGCATGCTCTTCGGCGCCATTTCCGGCTCCGGCGTGGCAAACGTGGTGGCTATCGGCTCCATACTGCTGCCCACCATGAAAGAGCAGGGCTACGAGCCGCCCTTCAGCGCTGCACTTCTTGGCTGCGGCGGCTCCCTGGGTACGGTGATCCCCCCCAGCATAACCCTCGTAATAATAGGGGTGAGCATGGGCGCTTCCATCGGCAAGCTTTTCGTAGGGGGCTTCATCCCGGGGGTTATTACCGGACTTGGGCTGATGACCGTCTCTTATTTCGCGGCGATTAAAAGAAACTACCCCAGGCTTGAAAGGGCCTCCTGGCGGGAGAAGTGGACGTCCTTCAGGCGGGCCTTTTTCCCTCTGCTCACTCCGGTAATTATTATAGGCGGGATTTTAGGCGGAGTCTTTACCGCAACCGAGGCCGGGGCGGTGGCGTCTCTGTACGCCCTTATCCTTTCGAAATACGTCTACAAAAAGCTCAGCTGGGGTCGCTTTTTCGCCATCTGCCTGGATACGGCCAGGACAAGCGCGGTGGTGCTCTTCCTCATAGGCTCGGCTTCCCTCTTCGGTTGGATTTTATCGGCTGAAAACATCCCCCAGAAGGTTGCGTCTGCCATGTTCTCCCTGTCCACAAACTACTGGGTGTTGCTGATCTTGTTTAACTTCCTGTTGCTTGTCCTGGGTATGTTCATGGAGACCATTGCCATTGTGCTTATCATCATTCCCATCTTCGGCCCCGTGATGCAGCAGATGGGCATGGACCCCATTCACCTGGGGGTAATGGTCTGCCTCAACCTGGCCATCGGAGCAAACACGCCTCCCCTGGGAGTGGACCTGATGGCGGCGTGCAAACTGGCGGATATTCCCTACAGTTCATCCTTCCGGCCCCTCATGCCCCTTTTGGGAGCCATGATTCTGGCCCTTGCGCTTGTGGCGGTCTTTCCGGGCCTCGTGACCTTCCTTCCAAATCTTGTAATGGGATAAGGACAAATATAGAGCGGGCGTTCACGGCAGCAAATGAAAGAGCGTCCGCCCTTTCTTCACTCACCGGAACCGGAGAGGATGGGGACAATAACGGCGGTTATAGCCTCCCTGATTTTGGTAGCGTCGCTTACGGCCCTTCTGGCGTCGGCCTCGGAAAGCTCTATCTTTGAAGGGTATCTCGGCACTGTCCCGAACCGGTTGAGGCCTACGACCTCTTTGGCCATACCGTCCCAAATTTCTTCAGCAATTCCCCTGTCTTTGCAAATTCTGGCCAGGTCGATAAGGTTGTGGGTTTTGGGAGGAATCTCGCCGAATAAGACCATGAGGGCCTTTATATATTTTTCTGCCGCCTGCTGACTGTGGTAGCAGATTATCTCCACGGGGATTTTCTGATGGCCGAATAGGTAGATTGCAACGTCCAGATCCATCTCTGCAAGGCGGAGCCATTCAGCTGTTTGAGCGTTTAAGGATTCAGGCGCTTCGCTCATACAGCATCACCCCCCGGTCAAAAATAGTTTTTTCAATGGTCGGCAGCGAGGCCCGGGCCAAAAAATCTGAAGCAAACCCCGTTAAAACCTCCACGTTATATACGTCAGACCTGAAAATTTCCATGCCGATAATCTCCATGGCGTCTACGTCCCTTAACCGTTCCCTGCTCTTATCGGAAAGTACCACGTATAAATCGATGTCGGATGTTTCATCCGGTTTCCCGTAGGCGTAAGAGCCGAACAAATAGATTCTGTCGATGTCCAGACCGCTGTTGAGAATGACTTCTACGGCCTTTTCCAAGTCTTTCCTGGTGTTTTTAAGGTGGCTCAACCTCATAGCATTGCCCCCTTTCTGTTGGGTTTATTCAACCCCGGAGATTTTAAAAAAGTGCACCATCTGCGGTAGGCGAAAGTCTTAACCCTGCTAAATTATACCCGAGAAGGGTTATACCCGCCCCTCACGGCAGCAGATGAAAGAGCGCCCGCCCTATGTGGGTGTTGTCGCGCTCTCCTGCAAAGTACTCCGCGCCCGGCCCGGCGGCGTAGACGGGGACGGGGGCGCCGGTGTGGCCGTAGGAGGTCCAGCTTACCCCTGCCCGGCCGGCAAGTATGCGGGAGGCAGCCATGGTGAGGGGCTCGTAGGGCCCGTAGCGCCGGTTGTAGTCTTTGTCCCTCTTTCGCTGCGCCTTGGGCTTCATGCTCTGGGCGAAGGCGGCGCGAAGCTCTTCTGTCTCCTCGCCTGAAAGGGCCTTAATGCCGAAAAAGTCTGTCACGACGGGCAGGGCCTTTTCGAAGGACTTCTGCCTGTCCTTTCGCATCTCCGCCGCTTTTAGGTCAAACTTTTCGTTTGACTCCTTCTGTTGGAATAGCAACTTAAAAAGCCTTTCTCCGGTTGCCCCGCTCCCCATGGACATGCCGCCCGTCTCGTGGTCCGCCGTTACCACTATCAGCGTCTCGCCGAGCCGCTCCCGGGCGAAGGCCATCGCCTCTTTTACTGCATTGTCGAAGGCCTCCACGTCATGAACCAGGGCGGCAGTATCGCTCCTGTGGCAGGTCCAGTCGATAAGCCCCCCTTCCACCATCATGAAAAAGCCCTTAGGGTTGTCCAGTAATTTTATGCCAACTCTGGTAAAGTCAGCCAGGGAGGGGGCGCCTCCCCGGCGGTCTATCTCGTAGGGGAGAGGCCCCGCCGAGCCTGACGCAAGGACCTTCCCTCCCGGTGTCGCCGACTGTATATCCCCGGCGCTTCGAAGGACCCTGTAGCCCCCGGCTGCGGCCATTTCGTAGAGGTCCTTCTGGTCCCCCTTTTTTCCCTTCCGCCTGCTAAGACCCCCGCCGCCGAAATAGTGAAAGCCGCTGCCGGCAAGCTGCTTACCAAGCCCGTAAAGGTCCAGCCTGGAAGGGGCGTAGGCGTAAAACGCCGCCGGGGTGGAGTCGTTCATGAAGGAGGAGGTGACTATGCCCACCTTCATCCCCCTGTCCCGGGCCGCCATGGCTGCGGTGACGAATCGCTTTGTTTTGGAGGGGTCCATGTTAAGAATGCCGTTCTCCGTTTTGTAGCCAGAGGCCAGGGCTGTGCCTGCGGCGGCGGAGTCGGTAACGGCGCCCTTCGCCGTCTTTGTGGTAATTTTGCCCCTCGCGGGAAGGGAGGGGAATGCGAGCCCGCCTTTCCCGCTAGCACGGCTGCAGAGGTCCGCCGCCTGAACCTGGGCCTCCCCCATGCCGTCGCCGATGAAAAGGAAGATGAATTTCGGCTTTTCGGCCGCCCCGGCCGCCGCGGCCAGTATCAGGGCTATCGCAAGGACGACAAACGCCGCTCTTTTAATTTGACGTGTAATCCGTTTCATACAGCCGGCTCTCCTTAAAGAATGAAGATATCAACCATTATACCCATGACGCCCCTGCAAGGCTGTATAATCATTGAAGCGAGGGGGGAGTTTTGCCTTGAACAAAAAAGTAATCGCAAACCTGTTTTTTTCCATCATGCTCTACTGGTCGGCCGCAGCTCTGCTCTACAGGGATTCGCTCTTTCTTTCATCGCTGAAGAATCCGGGGGGAGGCTCCCTTTTTTCCGGCTGGTCGCTGTATCTTCTGGCCTTCTCGCTTATTTTGCTGGGGACCATATCCCTGCTTGCGGCCCGGCTCTGGTCGTCGTCGGAGGAGATTCCCTCCGGGTGGGACCATCTGCTCGGCCCCGGAGGGGTTCTGCGCAGGTACTGGTACCTGCTTTTGTTGTTCCTCGCGGTAGTAGGCGCGGCCTTTTTCCAGGCGGAAAGGATTTCGTCCCCGGATAACGGCGACGAAACCGGCCTTGCGCTCCAATCCAGCGTCAGTCACCCGCAGCGCTTGTAGTTTGCTGTTTTTATGTGAAAATAGATAACTATCACAGGTTTGCCGGGGAGAGAAGTTTATGGAAATTGCAATCGATCTTATCATTGTGGTGGCGGCGGGGCTTTTTGGCGGAATTATAGCCAGGAAGCTGAACCAGCCGCTAATTTTTGGCTATATCGTGGCGGGCATTATCATCGGACCCTACACGGGGGGAATCTCCATCTCCGACCCGGACCAGATTGCGGGCCTTGCGGAGATTGGCGCCGCGCTGCTTCTCTTCTCCCTGGGCCTTGAGTTCTCCATGAAGAGCATTGCCTCCATAAGGGGGGTTACCATAGGCGGCGGGGCCATCCAGGTGTTCTTCACCCTCTTTGTGGGCTACTTCCTCGCCAGGTATATTACGGGCTGGTCGTCCGTCCCTGCCACCTGGTATGCCGTGTCCATCGTCTCCTCAAGTACGTCGGTAATTATGAAGACCGTTGCCTCCAGGGGACAGATGGGTACCCTCTCAAGCCGGGTGATGATAGGCATGTCCATCGTCCAGGATATCCTGGTTCTGCCCCTCATGGTGCTTTTAATCGGGCTTTTGGGCACGGAGATTACCCTTTTGGGCATTATGTCGCCCGTCCTCAAGGTGCTTGTCTTTGTGGCAGTGATGGTCTACGCCGGGTCCCGGGCCATTCCCCTTGTGCTTAAGTACGTGGCGGAGTGGGAGTCCCAGGAGCTCTTTATTCTTACAGTGACCGCCCTGGGCCTCTCCGTGGGCTACCTCACCTACGCCTTCGGCCTCTCCTTTGCCTTCGGCGCCTTCATGGCGGGCCTCGTATTAAGCGAGTCGGATTACGGCAAGAGGACCCTCAGCGACATCTCATCCCTCAGGGACGTGTTCTCCCTGCTCTTTTTTGTCTCCATCGGGATGCTGCTTGACCCGGGCGTTCTTAAATCCCACCTTGTAGCGACAGTACTGCTTATGGTGGCTACGACCCTGTCCCGGGGGGCCATCCTCTCGGCCCTTACCTACATCTTCGGCTACAGGAACGTTATTCCCCTTGCGGCCTTCCTCACCATGACCCCTATCTCTGAAATCGCCTTTATTGTCCTTCAGGCCGGGATGACCCTGGGCGCCGTAGGCAAGACAGAATATTCCATCGCCCTTAACGCGGTGGTGCTCTCCATGATCTTCGGCCCCCTGGTCTCGGGGCTGGTGTCCCCAATTTACAGGGCCGTCAAGAAGAGGGGCGTAATTGCCGAGGTAAGCAGCATCAACCTACCCCGGGGCGCCCTGGCTGACCATGTGGTGCTGGCAGGGGGCAGAAGCCTGGCCCGGTACTTGGGGACTATGCTGGCCCGGTTCAGCATTCCCTACGTGATTATTGAGTCCAACCATGCAAACTTCCTTATCGGCAAGGAGGAGGGCCTCTCCATGCTGCTGGGCGACCCGGCCCAGGACGTGGTGCTGGAGGCGGCGGAGGTGCAGGACGCAAGGCTTGTGGTGATGACCACCTCCGAGAACATGGGGACGGTGGAGGCAATCCGCAGCATCCGCCGACACAACAGCGAAGTGCCCATTCTTGCCTGGGCGGCGGAGCAGGAGGATGTTACCATCCTTAAAAATCACGGGGTTCGCCATATTGTGGAGCCGGATTTCGAGGCCTCCGTGGAGATGGCCCGGCAGACCCTGACCAGGTTCGGCATGCCCGCCACGTCCGTCCACCGGGAAGTGGGGGCCATGAGGCGGGCCATGTACGGCCACCTCTTCGAGCAGTTCCGGGAGTACGAGGATATGAACGGCCTTCAGTCGTCCACCAACATGATCTCCCTGGAGTGGGTTTTTATCCACAAAGGAAACCCCGTGGCGGGAAAAAGACTTGCCGACTCCAACATCCGGGAGACTCTGGGTGTTTCCGTGGCGGCCATTCACCGCTCCGGCGGGCTTATCCCGAGCCCCGGAGGCGATTTCGAGCTCCACGAGGGCGACTATATCGGCGTAGTGGGTACGCCTGAGCAGAACCGCCTCCTGGTGGAGTTTTTTAAAAAACCTGCGGCAAAATAATAAGGAGTGATTGAATATGGTTACCAGAGTTCCCCCCGAACCCTTCCGCATCAAAATGGTGGAGCCCGTCCGGGTTCCCGACAGCGACCAGCGGGAGCGGGCCCTGGAGGCGGGGCATTTCAACATGTTCGGCCTGAGGGGCGCCGACGTCTACATCGACCTCCTCACCGACTCGGGTACCGGCGCCATGAGCAAGCAGCAGTGGGCCGCCATGATGATGGGCGACGAGGCCTATGCGGGCGCGGACAGTTTCTTTAACCTTAAGAAGGCAGTTAAGGAAGTCCTGGGCTTCGACCATACCATCCCCACCCACCAGGGCAGGGCCGCCGAAAACGTGGTCTTCAGCGCACTGGTGAAGCCGGGCGACGTGATACCCTTCAATATGCCCTTCGATACCACCAGGGGGCACGTCTTCAACTCCGGGGCCGTGCCCGCGGAGTGCGTAATAGATGAGGCCTTCGACAGGGCCAACCCTCACCCCTTCAAGGGCAATATCGACATTCAAAAGCTGGACAAGGCCCTGGCGGACAACAAGGGCCGGGTTCCCTTCGTCATGATAACCATCACCAACAACTCCGGGGGCGGCCAGCCCGTCAGCCTGAAGAACCTCCGGGAGGCCTCGGCGGTAGCAAAGAAGCACGGAGTTCCCCTCTTCCTGGACGCCGCCCGCATGGCGGAAAACGCCTGGTTCATCAAGAACAGGGAGGAAGAGTGCCGGAACATGTCCGTGGCCGAAATTTTGAAGGCTACCATGGATACGGCCGACGCCGTCACAGTATCCTGCAAGAAGGACCCCCTGGTGAACATGGGCGGCCTTGTGGCCTGCCGCACCGAGGAGATGTATTTCAAAATAGTCCCCAAGGTAATCCTGTACGAAGGGTTTGCCACCTACGGCGGCCTTGCGGGAAGGGACCTGGAGGCTCTGGCCGTGGGCCTGCGGGAGATGGTGGACGAGCAGCACCTCACCCACCGCATCGCCCAGGTGCGGTACCTCGGCGAGCTACTTGAAGAGGGGGGCGTGCCCTGCATTCAACCCATCGGCGGCCACGCCGTGTTTATTGACGCCGGGGCCTTTTTGCCCCACATCCCCCAGGGTCTATACCCTGCGGACGTCCTTTCGGTGGAAATCTATCGGGAGGGGGCCGTGCGGGGAATCGGCCTCGGGGCCCTGGCCTTCGAGGACGTGGACGAGAAGACGGGGGAGCGGACCTTCCCCAAGCTGGAGCTCTACCGCCTTGCCATAAACCGCAGGACCTACACCAACAGCCACATGGAGTACGTGGCCGAGACCATCGTAAACGTTTTTAAACGTCGGGAGTCCATCCGCTACGGACTGGAGCTTGTGTACGAACCGCCGGTGAAGGGCATGAAACACTTCCTGGCCCACCTTAAGCCAAGGGATTTATAAAAAAACTTTAAGGGAACTGCCGCTGGAATGCCGTCTTATCCCAAGTTCCCTTTATGGTCCGCCCTTCTTATTGCCGCAGTCCTCCTCGGGGTTCTGCCAGCCTGCCCTGCTGCTGCCGCCCGGTGGTACGTGGACCCCGGCGGCAGCGGCGGAGGTAGCAGCTGGGAGGCTGCGTCCCCCGACCTGGCCGCTGTCCTTAAAAAAGCAGGCCCGGGGGATGAGATTTGGGTTGCGGAGGGCGTCTACAAGCCGGCTTATGACATTTCAGGCGAAAAGGTCGATGGTAACACCCGTACCTTCGCCCTTAAAAGCGCAATAAAACTCTATGGCGGATTCCCTCCCGGCGGCGCCCCAAACCTGGAAGACCGGAACGCTAAAGCCTTCCCGTCAGTCCTGGACGGCGACGGAGCTTACCATACGGTTTACGCCAAAAATCTGGCTGAAGAGATAACGCTGTCCGGTTTCACCATCACCGGGGGAAATGCGGCGGGTGACGGCGAAGTCAACCTTCGCGGAGGCGGGCTGTACTGTTATAAAACCCCTATCCGACTGGAAGAATGCGTAATTCGCAATAACTCCGCCAATATGGGCGGCGGCGGCGCTTGCGTCACCAGCTCTGAAATCACTCTCTTGCGTTGTTCTTTTCTGAACAATACAGCGGCCGGAGGGTGGGGAGGAGGACTCCTTCTGGAAGATTCCTCTGCTGAGATTGAGGGCTGCTTGTTTATGGAAAACTCGGTTTCCGGCTCATTGGCAACCCAGGCAGGCGGCGCCGTCTCCATTTTTAAAACGGCGCTTGCAACGATTAAAAACTGTTCCTTTATTAACAACCGGGCTCACAGCGAAACTTCTTCAGCGACAGGTGGCGGGCTCTACTTCTACGGGGGCGGCAGCGCGGAGCTTCAGAACTGTACCTTCAGCGGCAATGAGTCGCGCGCGCCCGGTGCGATGGACAAAGAGGGCAACGGCGGCGCCGTATATATCAAAGGCTCTAAATCCTCCCTGGCCATGGTAAACTGCACTGTCTCCGGAAACAGCGCGAAAAACAGGGGAGGCGCCCTGTATCTCGGGGAGGGAACCGTTACCGCCGTAAACTGCATAATCTACGGAAATCAGGGGACAGAAGAGATAAGGACTGCGGTTTCCAACGCTCTTTATATCTATTCATCCCTTCTGCCGGCGGGCCGGGTCAGCGGAACAAAAATTACATTAAACGATATAACCTACTCCGACCCCCTCCTGGGAGAGTTGAGCGGCGGGGACGGTTTCCTTTTTTGGGTCCCTTCGCAGGAGAGTCCGGTGATCGGCGCGGGTCTGCCCCCCGGAGAACACCAGCTAAACGGCAACACAATAACCGTCCCGGCGCAGGACCAAAGGGGATTCCCCAGACCTTCGGAAGGCTGTACCGACCTCGGCGCCTGCGAACTTCAACACTACAAGCTGGAGCTGTCAACGTCGGGGGATGGAGCCGGACTAATTGAAATCACACCCGAGGGTGAAATGTTTATCGAGGGCGCTGAGGTAACAGTGACGGCCGTTCCGGACGAAAACTCGGAATTTGGCGGGTGGACCGGTGAAATCTCAGGGGAAGATAAAACGGCATCTATTTTCATGGACGGCCATAAGGCCGTGGGCGCCGTTTTTATCCTTAAGCATTTTAAAATATCCACCTCAGCGGGGGAAGGCGGAACGATCAGCCCTTCCTCCACAGTTGAATGGGGAGGATCGGCCGAGGTTCATATAGCGCCGGACTCGGGCTATACAATATCCGATGTAATAATCGACGGAATTTCTGCGGGCCCTTTAGAATCCTATACTTTTTCCGACGTCAGAGCCGACCACTCCCTAAGAGCGCTCTTTTCCCCCTCGGGCGGAAGCCCAAACGATCCGGTTGACCCCAAGGACCCCGATGATCCGGACGGGCCGGAAAATCCGGGCGGGTCCGACGATCCCGATGGTCCTGACGGACCGAGTGACCCAGGCGGGCCCGACGATCCCGAAGGTCCCGACAAAAAAGAATATGAAAACTCCTACGGCAGAGTTGTCATCCGAAGGGGAAGTCCCGCCCTTGATCTTGTTTTGTCCGGGGAGCCTTCTATTCAATTCCCTGAAGGATTATCGGCGTCCTCCTTCCGACGAATTGCTCCAAAAGACGTGCGAACCCTCTTTTTGGAACCCCAATCCTTTGCCGAAGGCGCCGGCGCCCGTTCAGCGCCCCGGTCGCGACTCATTGGGATTTCTTTCGACATCGGGGCGGATTTGCAGAATTTAATGGGAATAGTAGCGGCCGACATTGAAATATTCGTTCCGGTAAGCCTCCTGTCCTCATACAGCCTTGGGGAAATAGAGAAAGATCTCCAGGTCATGAGCCTGGAGGAGGCTTTCTTGCGTCATGTAACCATCGTTCCGTCCTTTTCGGGCGAGGACGGCGTTTTGAACGACCGTGACGACTCAAACTATCTGGATCATTTTTCGGTGGTACGGGATGGGGAAAGGTTTCAGGTTGCAGTTCGATTTATCCTTGCAGACGCTGACCGGAAGGCCGCTCCCATAGTTCAGACTGCATGCAGCGGCGCCGATTGCAGATTTTTTGCTTTTGACGGGGTTGTTGACGGCTATTTCAGGGGTTTGATAACCCTTCTTGAAAAAGACGGGGTTCCGCCGTCCCCTGCGCCCCCGTCGGCGTCGGCTTCAAATGGAGGCTGCTCGTTTTCTGACTTCCGGGGGCTGGTTCTGCTTATTGCCCTCCCCGTCCTTTTACTGACAAAAAGGCGTCGTTGAAAAGTTACCTGTCTTCCTCGTGAGTAAAAGGCTCCCGGCCCAGGGAGCGGAAGGCCAGCAGGCTGAGCGCCATACAGACTGAAATCACCGTAAAGCCTGCCGTATAGCCGTGGGCGGTAAAGGTCCCCGGCGCCTCGCCCGGAAAGAAGTCGATGACTATGCCCGTAATCCACTGAAAGACCACCGACGACAGCACCGCAGTCATGTTCATTGCGCCGAAAATAACGCCTCTCCTGTCCGGGGGCGACACGGCAGTAATGGCCGCCAGCGAAAAGACCCCTCTCATCCCGGACGCAACCCCTACCAACAGCGCCCCCAGCCCTCCCACCCAGACGGACATTCCCCAGTGGGCCGCTGCCAGCAGGATAAACCAGCTCAAGGCATTGAAGGAACAAACTATGCGGATAATTCGCGGCAACTTTTCAGGAAGCACAAGGACGCCGCTGGTAAAAATTGGCCCCACCATCATCCCCAGGCTCACAAGGGAGCTCCAGAACCGGGCTGAGGGAAGGGACGCGTCAAAAGCGGCTGCAAACCATGAAACGCCCCATAAGGCCTGAAAAGTTACCAGAGAGGCGGAGGACACTGCCCACAGGGTTTGGATAGACCGAAGCCTCGGGTTCTTCAAAATGTAGACCACCGCCCGGACTATTCCGGGAAAGATGGACATAATGCTCTCCTGCTTTTTGCCCGCGCCGGAGAGGCGGATGGGGTCGTGGGGGGCCTTTTTCGCCAGAATGCCTCCCAGTACCAGGGGGATGGCTGAAAGGATGGCAAAGGTGGCGGTCATACCGAAGGTATCCAGGACAAACCCTAATGGGGCTACCGAGACTATGGCCCCCAGGCTGGACACGCCAAGGTTAATGGCGGCGTAAAAACTGTACCGTTCGGGGTCGAAGGCAAAGGCCTGAAAAACCAGCACCGCCGAGTACATGGGCGCCACTCCCACTCCCGAGATAAGCCGCCACGCTCCCAGCGTCAGCGGAGTGCGCACAAAGGTCAGCAGAAGGCACGACGCCGCAGTCAGAAACAGGCCGAAGGTAACCACTCTCACGGGCCCGTACCGGTCGTGGAGGATGCCTGAAACAGGCTGGAGCAGGGCGTAGATGTAAAAATGAATGCTCGAAATAAAGGCGATGAGGGCCGCGCTCATCCCCAGCCGCTCTCCCTCAGGGGGCAGCACCACCGAGGCCGAAATGCGGAAAAAAATGGTCAGAAAAAAGGAGCTCACCAGGAGCAGAAAGAGGGGGAAAGACTTATCTGCGATAAGTACTCGTACCGGCGTTTTTTTAGG
>JAAYQT010000183.1 GCA_012519165.1 Synergistaceae bacterium | reverse complement strand
GGTCAGCGCGCGAAGCCAGGAGTGAGGCTTTCCCTCGTACTTCTCGATGCCGTTGAAAGCCCTGTAGGCCTCGTTTGCCCTGCATACGGCCACCTCGATGTCCTCGGTCCGGATCATGTCAATGTTCTGTACCGCGCCTGCAGTGGCAATGGCAACGGCTTTTACATCCTTGACGTTAGCGTTCCATATCTTTGCCATGGCCATGCCGACCGGATAGTTCATTCCGCCTACGCCCGCGGTTCCCATAGTGATGTGGGTTACCGCAAACGCAGCCCCTGCTGAAAGTATCGCAAAGATTACCCCTGCCGCAAGAATTGCGCTTTTTTTGCCTCCGAACATCTTGTTCCTCCTCCCGGGCCTAGGCCCTTTTTCTATTTTTTCCACGTTTATCAGCAGTATCGCCTTCAAAAACTCAATCTTTCCGACGGCTCGCCTCCCTCCTTCTTAAAATAAGTGAGCCTGCAATAGCAACGGCGGCCAGGCCCAGCCCCGCAAGATCCGAATATACGCCGGGCGCCATGAGCCCCAGGGCGGCGAAGAAAAAGAGCAGCCTTAAAAACCAGGGAATAACGCCGAAAAGATAGCCTTCTATAGCGGCGGCAAGAAGGGCCGTTCCTGCAAGGCCCGATACGGCGGCCCAGACGATTGTTGCAGAGCTGTCGGCCAGCAGGATTATTGCGGGCGCATAGATGAAGAAAAAGGGGACGATGAAGCCTGCAAGGGCAAGCTTGAACGCGGCCCAGCCGACCTGGTTGGTTCCCGCGCCGGACATTCCGGCGGCTACGTAGGACGCCAGCGCCACGGGAGGCGTCACGGTTGACAGGCAGGCAAAATAAAACACAAAAAAGTGGGCCTGGAGGCCGGGCACGTTCATCTCCCGAAGTATGGGGACCGCTATGGTGGCCGCAATGATATAGCACGCGCTTGTGGGCAGCCCCATACCCAGGACAATGGATACAACCATGCAAAGGACGAGGGTTACAAAGAGGCTCCCGTGGGACAAAGCCACTATGTTATCCGCAAGGATAATGCCTATGCCGGTCATGGACAGCACTGCAACAACAAAACCGGCGTTGGCCATGGCCACGCTTAAGCTAAGGCACGATCTTGCGGACGCTACGGCAATGGGAATAAGCTTGCGGGGCCCCATTCGCGTCTCTTTGCGCAGGAAGGAGAGAATCCATGTGGACAGGATGGCGTAAAACGCGGAGTAAAGGGGCGTGAAATGCTGCATCAGGAGGACAACCAGAATTATTATCGGCACGAACATGTGGCCGTACTTCATGATAGTCTTCCATGCGTTGGGAATTTCTTCTTTAGGCAGCCCCTTCAGGCCTATCTTCCTGGCTCTCAGGTCAACCTGAAAGTAAACGGCAGCAAAGTACAGAATGGCCGGGATAACCGCCGCAGCCGCAATGGATATGTACGGAATTCCAAGAAATTCCGCCATGATAAAAGCGCCGGTACCCATGATCGGGGGCATTATCTGCCCCCCTGTGGAGGCCGCCGCCTCTACCGCCCCGGCGAAGTAGGGTTTGTAGCCTATTTTTTTCATAAGGGGGATGGTAAAGGCCCCGGAGGTGGCCACATTTGTTGCGGCGCTTCCGCTTATGGTGCCCACAAGGGCGCTTCCTATGACGGCAACCTTGGCCGGGCCGCCGACAAGCCTGCCTCCGATGGCAAGGGAGATGTCGTTAAAAAGGGCGCCGAGTCCGCTTTTCTCCAAAAACGAGGAGAAAACTATAAACAGTACAAGGTACGTCGCCGCAATTCCTATCGGTTGGCCGTAGATTCCCTCCGTGGTGAGGTACATCTGGTAAATCACCCTTTGGAGCGTATACCCCCTGTGCGAGAGGACGCCCGGGATATAGCGGCCGAAAAGGGCGTACAGGATAAAAATAATTGCCAGTATCAGCAGTCCCCGGCCCGCCACCCTCCTGCAGGCTTCAAGGACAAGCAGCATTGCAACCAGCCCGAAGACATAATCTCTGGGGAGAGCCACTCCGCCCCTGAGGGCGAAAGCGTCCACATTCAGTACCGTATAGCCGCAGACGACTACCGACGCCAACGCCAGGAAGAGGTCGAGGGAAGTGGGCCGCGTTTTTGCGGATTTTTTTGACGCGGGGTAGTAGATCCAGACAAGGCAGAGGACAAACCCGAGATGTACCGCCCGGTGTTTGAACATAGGGGGCATTCCAAACCTGGAGGTTATAATGTGGTAGAGGACAAATATGCACGAAAAAACAACGATGAATCTCGACCAAAACGGGGTCAAATCTGTACGGTAAGCGCACTCCCGGGCAGCTTCCCTTAATACGTCGTCCCCGCTTACCTCCGGCCCGCATTCGGCCATGTCTTTCTTTTCTTCCATGACGCCCTCCCCGGAAAATATTAATAAAAATAAAAACGGTCCCTGTTTAAAACGGATTTTAAACCGCTCAATGCTAAAAAGCAATATGCAAAATACATTCAAACGAGCCGGGCCGCCCTTATTTTCAGTTTGATTTATGGAGAAATGAAAATAAAACGGCGCACCCCTCTGTAATACAGGAGGGCGCGCCGCTCTGTTGTGCCTAAAAAGGGCCGGACGTTGCCGGCTATTTTGTTTTAAGCGGGCGTTCCGGTCTGACCCCGCTTCTGCAGGAACCACATTCCGACCAGGATGGCAAGGCCGATTCCGTCGGTTACAACTCCGGGGAAAATAAGGGTAACAGCCGCCGCAAGGAAGAGCGCCCTCTCTATCAGGTGAAGCTTTCTCTTCCAGAAGCCGGACCCTGCCAGGGC
>JAAYQT010000182.1 GCA_012519165.1 Synergistaceae bacterium | reverse complement strand
CCCCCTACTTCGGGCAGCCTCCTTGCCGCCGCCTCCGCCACCTCGGAAGAAGGGGTGATGGGGTATCCGGCGTAAAAACGGGCCCCCGCCGCAATGGCCCCCTCGGCGATGGCGTCGTTTCCCGAGATGAAAACGGTTTTTTGTTCAGTCATGAAGTCCTCCTTTTTGAAAAAACTCACTCGCCGGCCTCCTCCGCCGCCACGGGCAGAAGCAGAATGCCGCCCATAATCATGGCCGCGCCCATAATGGAGACGAGGGAGAGCCTCTCCCCAAGCAGCAAAGCCGACAGGACGCATGCGGTGACCGGCTCTGCCAGGGAGATGGTGTATGCGTCCCTGAGGAAAATTTTCCCCAGGCCTATCGTAAAGAGGCACATGGGGAATGCCATGGTCACAAACCCCAGCGAGAAGCCGATGGCCGCCCCGCGAAGGCTGAATAGCCACGAGGAGTCCTGGAGTATCAACACCGGAAGGCCGATAAGAATGGCCGCCCCCGTAGTTGCGGTAGTGGCCTCGGTGGAGCTTACAAACCGGGCCTGCCGCTTCAGCCCAAGTCCCATGAGGGCGTAGAAGAAGGCCGCCGCCAGGGCCAGGGCCGCCCCGACGGGGTGAACGGAGGCCTCCCCTGCGTGGCCGCCCGTCACCAGCAAAGAGCAGCCGATAACGGCCACGGCGGTGGAAAGGCCCCACCTTCCCGACAGAGGCTCCTTCTCCGCCACTGCTCCCAGCGCCCCGGCGAAGACGGGGGAGAGGCCTATGGCTATCATGGTCCCCGCAGAGACGCCCGTCAGCTTCAGGGCGGTGAAGAAGGAGAACTGAAAGCCCATGATTCCTGCCACCGATAACAGCAGCGCCCGCCCGTTCAGCAGCCTGATAAACTTCAGCCCGCCGGGTGTCAGCGAGCGCCATATCAGCAAAATGACCCCGGAAACAAAGATGCGGATTCCCCCCATGGTCAGGGGGGGCGCGCCCTCGGGAGCCAGGGCCTGGAGGATGCCGGTGGTACCCCAGCACATGCTTGCCGCGAGTACCAGTCCCGCGCCCAGGAGGCGGTCTTTATTAATAGTCATATTATTCAGCGCCTTTGCGGATTGTATGTAACAAGGGAACGCTTAAATGGTAGCCGCCGGACGGGCGGCCGTCAATTGCCCTTAACCGTCTTTACCCCCCGCGCCGACAGCCAGGCGGAGGCTCGCTCTGTCTGGTCCCCCTGGAGGATGATGCGGTCGCACTCAGCGCCGCCTCCGCAGCCCAGCGCAGTCCTGATCTCCTTTGCAAGAGTCTCCATGTCGAAAGGGGCCCCTCCCCGGAAGGATATGGCCGTGACTACCTTGCCGCCCCGGCCCTTGGTCTCTCTGGCTAAAATTGCCCTTGGAGGCAGTCTTCCGGCCTCAGTTTTTTTCTCCTCCGGCGCAGGGGGAGGGGGAGGCGCGGGAGGGACCTCCCGACCCAGCAAAGCGCCCAGGGAGACGCCGAGAGGGGAGTCTCCGGAGTTAGTGGGTACCCGTTCCTTTTTTTGTCTTGCAGCCATTTCAGTTCTCCTTGCAGGCGATAATATTTTTGATACATTGTAAAGCAACGGAGGGCTATTTTACAGCATAAAGGGTGGTAATATGTTCCCATGCCGTAAATTCAGCAGGCCCCTCCCTGTAAGACCGCTGAAAAAGACGATACGGGGCGGGCCGGGGCAAATCCTATAGGCAAGGACGGTCTTTTTTCATGAG
Organism: Synergistaceae bacterium; assembly: GCA_012519165.1. Taxonomy (GTDB): domain Bacteria; phylum Synergistota; class Synergistia; order Synergistales; family Aminobacteriaceae; genus Aminivibrio. The sequence goes on along the minus strand of JAAYQT010000182.1, from coordinate 3,668 downwards.
ATGGGTCGGGTGGGTTCTTCTCTGCATCTGTTTTTTAATGGCGTATCTGTTGCGCCTCTCCGCCGGGGTACTGCGCATCCCCCTGGAGGCTGATTTCTCCCTTTCTGCCACGTCGTTCGGCGCCATGTCATCCATGGTGTTTTACGCCTACACTCTAATGCAGATTCCCGTAGGAGCGCTGGCGGACTCGAAGGGAGTCAGGCTTACCGTTACTGCGGGAATGACCGCCGCCGGGGCGGGAGCGTTCATCTTCGCCATGGCGCCCGCCCCCTGGCTTCTCTTTGCGGGGAGAGTCCTGATGGGCATGGGAGTATCGGTGGCCTTCATAAGCTCGGTGCTGTTCATGGCGGACAACTTCAGCGGCGAGCTCTTCGGCACCCTGTCGGGGGTCACATCCTTCATAGGCAACACGGGAGGAATCCTGGCGCAGGCTCCTCTTGCCCTGATGATTGCGGCCCTCACGTGGAGGAGCACCTTCTACATCCTGGGCGGGGTGTGCTTCGCCCTGGCCCTGGGGTGTTGGCTGACCATCCCCCCCGGAGGCGGGGGCGCTCCCGTATCGGCTGCGTCGCTGGCGGCCGGGGTGCGTTCAGTGCTGGGGAAGTGGCGCATCTACCCCGTGGCCGCAAGCTATACCGCTACCTCTGCGTGCAGCCTTGCCCTTTCCGGGACCTGGGGCGTCTCTTGGGTGGCTGCGGTTTTGTCCAGGAGCGACGGCCCATTTTTCGTCTCGCTGCTGGCGGCGGGAACCATGTGCGGGGCGGTGGCCTCGGGAAGGCTCTCGGACGTGATGAGAAGCCGTAAGATTCCTTTGGCGCTATTCGCCGGGGGGCAGGCCCTGGCCTGGTTGGTTCTTGTATTCGCAGGGCGGGGGCTGGGCGGCTTTGGCCTTGCCGTCCTCTTCTTCTTCCTGGGATTTTTTGCCGGGTCCATCGTCATATCCTGGGCCATTGCCAAGGAGATGAACCCCTCCTGCACGGGCCTCGCCGTGGCCGTGATAAACACGGCGGCCTTCTTCGGCGTGGCGGTGGTGACATCCCTCATAGGCGTGCTGCTTGACATGAGCGCCCACCTGCCCGCCCCGGAAGCCTACCGGAACGCCTTCCTCCTGCCCCTGGGCGGCGCCGTGCTAGGATTCGGCCTCTCCCTGATAGCCCCGGAGACCTTCGGCGGATGGAGGGAGTAGGGGCTGGTCCTTAACGAAAGAATATGCTGCGGCCCGAGAAGGGTGAAGATGAATTTATAAAAACCGGAAGCTGCGCTTACCGGCGCAGCTTCCGGCGATATTACACGAGGCTTTTTTTCCGTAGTTCCTGCTAGTTAACCGCCTCTTTAGCCAGGCGGAGCACTTCATCCTCGGGCAGGTCCACAAGCTCGGCAACCTCGGACGGCGCCATGCCACGGCGGAGCATGCTGAGGGCCGTATCCCGCTTGGCCTGCGTAACCCCAAGCCTTAAGCCCCGCTCTTCACCAAGCAAAATGCCCCGTATTTCACCTTTCGCCTCACCCTCTTTGATCAGGGCGTCCGCCCATTCGGGCCTGGTATCGGTTATCACTCTCTCCACCTCCGGCAAATCGTCAAGGTCGGGAAATTCCTTCTTGCCTGTCTTCCTCGGAAGCAGGTGCAGAGGATTTTTGTGCCTATCTGCGAGTATCTCTTCGTAAAGACTCTCTGCGCCATTCGACATGTGAAGCTTTCTGCGATATTTATGGGCAGGTTTAGATTTGTCTTATACGAGCTAGATCCCACGGACTCCTACGCTTCGACTAGAATCTCGACTTTGTGTCCCATGGTTGAAGCGATGTTGACCAGGGCGTCCAGGGAAAATCGTGTGATGCGCCCGCGAAGAAGGTCATTGATTCTTGGTTGGTTGACCCCGCACTTCGTGGCGGCCTCGGCCTGGGTCCAGCCATTACTCTTGATTTCCGACGCGATCTTAATCATAAGATCTGATCGGAGGCGGAGGTTGGCCCGTTCCGGGGGAGAGTCCTCCAGGGCGTCCCATACACTCTCATAAAGTTTGCTCATCGATTCTAGCCTCCTATGGTCCTATATCGCTGTTTGGCCAGGTCTATGTCCTGTTTCGGCGTACCCTGCGTCTTCTTCTGGAAGGCGTGGAGAACGTAGACAGCCTCGGGCCGGGTGGCCACATAGAATACCCGGTATGTTCCATCGGGGCTCCAGATTCGGATTTCGCAGGCGCCCGGGCCCAAGGTCGGCATGGGTTTGAAGTCCGATGGTGTCCCGCCGTGCTGGACGACGTTGAGTTGGTGCCCGGCCTCGTTACGGGCTTCTTCCGGAAAATCCCGTATCCGCTTAAGCGAGTCTCCAAGGAACGCTATGGGTTTCATGATTTCGATTATATCCGTATGGATATAAAGAGTCAAGGATTGCGTGGAACAAGCGGAGGAGCAGCAATATCCCAAACAGGTCTATCCCCGCCAAGGCCGCCATGACAGTCCTCCTTTTGCTTAAGGCACTCTTTGAAAAAGATCCTCCGATAGTAATTTTTAGTCGAACAAGGCAAAAAATGGTAGCTATAGCACCTTTCTCGCAAGCAGGGCGCAGAGGATTTTTGTGCCTATTATCAGGGCCTCCGGGTCGAACCGCATCTTCTCGCTGTGAAGGCCGGGCTCCAGGTCGGCGCCAAGGGCCAGGTAGGCGGTCTTAATCTTCCCCTCCGTGGCGAAGAAGTGGAAGTCCTCCCCTCCGGGGGAGACAATGGGCGGCAGAGAGCTTCCAAGCACGTCCTCTGCTGCCAGCCGCATCACCTCGGTGAGGGCGGGGTCGTACTCCGCCGCCGGGACGCCCTTCGTACTCTCTACGGCGGCCGCCCCGCCCACCGACTTCGCCCCGTACTCCGCCGCCAGGGCGATCTTCTCCAGGATTTCCTGCATAACCTCGTTGGTCTGTGCCCTCACGTCCACCACAAGCTTTGCCGAGTCGGGGATGATGTTGGAGGCCTTCCCTCCCGCCATAATCGAGGTGGTTTTGAAGGAGTGGGAGACCCGGGGGTCCACCCTGATGGCGTTTATTGCGTTGACAATGGCCGCCGCTGCGTCCACGGCGTTAACGCCAAGGTGGGGACGGGCGCCGTGGGCGCTCCTGCCCTCAACGGCGATGTTTACCACGTAGGACGACCCGTGCATGAGGGCGGGGGACGCCTCGTCGAGCCTTGCCTCCTGGATGGGCCGGAGGTGGAGGCCAACCATCTCGTCCACGTCCGACAGGCGGCCGGATTTCAGCATGGCCAGGGCCCCCGTGAGCAGCTCCTCCGCCGGCTGGAACAGCACCTTCAGCGTCCCCTTGGCAATCCCCGCGCGGGCGGCAAGGAGGGCCGCAAAAAGCACAATGGTGGAGTGGGCGTCATGGCCGCAGGCGTGCATTACGCCCCTGTTTTTCGAGGAGAAGGGGTGGCCGCTGTCCTCGTCAATGGGCAGGGCGTCCATGTCCGCCCGCAGGGCGAAGACGGGCCCGGGGGCGGCGCCCTTCAGCGTTCCAATGACGCCGGTGGTCCCCCCCACATTCCGCTCCACCGTAAAGCCTCCCGCCTCCAGGGCGTCGGCGAGCTTTGCGGCAGTCCTCTCCTCCGCAAATCCCAGCTCGGGGAAGGAGTGCAGGTCGTTGAAAAAGCTAAAAATATCCTCCCTGGCCGATTCCACTTCGT
>JAAYQT010000181.1 GCA_012519165.1 Synergistaceae bacterium | reverse complement strand
CCCGAACGCTTTATATCTCGTAGTACCGAAACGAGGCGTGGAGGGACTTGGGTTTTGGGCCACGCAGTTTTAGAACCTTAAAGCCAGATCCCTCCTCCGCTTCGCGTCGTTCGGGATGACAGAACGGGGAACGCCCTGTTCGGGATGAAAGAAGTTCGGGATGGGTTGTTCGCGACGCAAGGTGATAAGCGCTTACTAAAAAAACCATGACGCCTGCAGGGCCGATTACTTTATAAGCCCTTCTACCGGCTGCATTCGGCCTATTTGAAAGATGCTGTGGCTGATGGAAAGCTCCCCAGCAATTCCCAGCTCCACCAGGGGGGCGAAGAAGTTGGCGCCCCCGTAGACGAGCATATAGCCCCTGTTTCGGTCTTTGTACGACATCAGGTAAGAAGGGGGGATCTGGGCCTTTAGCTCCGCGGCGCCCCGGAGAAAGGCGGCTTCGGCATCTTTAAGGATCAGGGCCACTTCGTCGAAGAAGATTGACGGGAAGGTCTTTATTGCCGCAGTAACAAGGCCGCTTCCAGTGTTCACCACGTCCCACACGGAGGTGTACTTTCCCCTGATAAGCAGTTCGCCGGGGCTCAAGGTAGTGCCGGAGTGGGATATTATATCCGCAATGCCTCTTGGGACGCCTTTTTCCATCCTTAAAAGCACCGTGGCGCTTGTCTCGGTGGGTATGCGGGCCTGCTGCAGCAGTATGTCGTAGTTCCGGCTGGACACTCCGATCAGGGCTTTTTTGCCTTCGGGCACGTCGCAGTTCCACATCCTCTGCCCCGGGTTAAGAAGCCCCATGCGGGGTGAAAGCACGGTCCCGCTTTCAGAGACCTTCCGCAGGACCTCCAGGGCCCCCGGCACCCCGGCCTCGTCCACCATAAGTGTGTTTACCATTACATTGCCTTTTCCCGAGACCCGGGAGTAGTCGCACTCCAGCGAAAGCCGCTCAGTCTCCATGGCCAGACCGCCCACCCTGTCAAAGACAAAGAGCATCTTGGCCTCGGCTACGCCCCTGTCGGTCAGGGCGGTACCCCGGTTTCCGTACCGGCGGGCCAGGCCTCTCCTTTCCAGGTTGGTAATATGGTACCTTATTGTCCTTGGCTCTACGGCCACCCCTCTTTTTTCCAGAGCGCCCCTCAGGTCTGCCGAAGACTGAAGCTTGCCGCTGAAGTAAAGGGCCCGCAGTATTTCAATCATGGTCTCGGAGTAGCCTTCCCCGTTAAACACTTTATGCCTCCCATGGCGGCGAAAACCCGCAAATTGCGGAATTGCCTTGCCGTTTATTTTCTTTTCTTACGAATCCGACCCAAACGCACACGCAACATAAATCCCTGCCGAATAGCGGCATAACCTGTAGGTTTATACCATTTCCGCCCCGCCTTGACAAGGCTGCGCCGATATGCGTATTATAGAGCCAAGGATATTTCGGCAATCAATTACCGTAGTCAGTCTTTTGTGACCGTACACTATAACCACGGAAGGAGACGTATCCATGAGGAAGGTTTCTCTGCTGGTTTCGACGGGTAACCTGGGCGACAATATTATTGAGAAGGGCACTTTCTACGAAGGGGTTAAGAGGGATATCGACTGCTTTGGGGCTGACGCGGGCACTGCCGACGCGGGCCCCACTTTTTTAGGCTCCGACATGCCTCACAACCCCATTGAATGGGAGCGCCACGACCTTGAAATCACCCTGATAGAAGCCCGTAAAAAGAAAGTCCCCATGATAGTGGGGTCCTGCAGCACCACTGGAACGGACAGGGGGGTCAATCTGTACGCCGACATCATCCGGTCCGTAGCCAAAGAGCGGAAGATGGAGCCCTTCAAGATGGCCCTCATCTACTCCCAGGTGCCCGTCAACACCATCCGGGAGCGGGTAAGAAAGGGCGAGAGCGAACCTCTCGGGGCCTCTTTTCCGTTGACCGACGAAGTGCTTGACAACACAACGAACGTCACTGCGAGCATGGGGATTGAGCAGTTCGTCCACGCCCTGGAGCAGGGTGCGGACGTGATTATAGCCGGGCGGGCCTGCGACGACGCGGTTCTGGCCTCCTACCCCATCTTCAGGGGGTTTGACCGGGGCGTAAGCCTCCACATGGGCAAGGCTGCTGAGTGCGCTTCCCTGGTCTGCTGGCCCCAGAAAGTCAAGGAATCTATAATTGCCACGGTGCATGACGACCACTTCACCATTGAGCCCATGCACCCGGATCAGCAGGCCACCCCCCACAGCGTGGCGGCCCACTCCATGTACGAGCGCACCAACCCCTTCGTACAGGCCCTTCCCGGCGGCATCCTGGACATGCACGCCAGCAAATACGAGGCCCAGACGGACAGAATCTGCAAAGTTTCGGGCAGCCTCTTCGTCCCCTCCCCCGACGGAAGCTACAAGGTAAAGCTGGAAGGGGCGGGCGAGGCGGGGCACAGAGTCTATCACCTGGTGGGCATCAGGGACGACAGGGCCATCGCCTGCCTGGACCAGATCCTGGCCGACACCAGGAAAAAGGTCTCCGAGATCATCGGCCCCGAGCGGGACGACCAGTACGAGCTCTTCTTCCACCCCTACGGCAAAAACGCCATCATGAGAGAGAATGAGCCCGTGGAGATTACCCGCTCCCACGAGGTGGCCATCGTCATCGAGGTCATCTCCAAGGACATCGAGCTTGCCACTTCGGTGGCCAAGTGCGCCAAGTTCCGCTTCTTCTACATGAGCTACCCGGGGCAGATGAACTCCTCCGGCGGCTCCGTGGCCCTGATAACCGACGAGCCCCTGTTCCCGAAGAACAAGTGCTACCAGTGGACGGTGGACCACCTCATTACCCTTAAGGACCCCCTGGACCCGGAGATCTTCAGGTTTACTTTCGAGACAGTTTCGGGGGTTTAGGGCCGTGGAGATCAACCCGGAAAAAACACTGCTTACCAAACAGGCAAACTTCTACGCTTCTCTGGCCGCGGAGGATATCCCCCGGGAGGTCATGGAAAAGGCCCGGCGGGTGTTGATGGACTTCCTCTCCGAGACGGCTGCAGGCTATAAAGAGGGCGAAGTCGCCTCAATCTCCATCGACTACGTTAAGGAGACCGGCGGCAGGGAAGAAGCCACTATTCTCTGCGACGGGGCCATGGTTCCTGCGCCCTGGGCGGCCCTGGCTATGGGAATAATGGCCCACTCCATCGAGCTGGACGACGGTCACCGGTGGGGAACCTGCCACCCGGCAGTGGCGGTCATCCCGGCGGTGTTGGCCATGGCGGAAAAGGAAAAATCGTCCTTCATTGAAATTCTTAAAGGGATAGCAATAGGCTACGACGCCATGCTCAGGGCGGCGAGGGCCATTAACCCCTCCCACCTGAAGAGGGGCTTCCACTCCACCGGCACTTGCGGCGCCATAGGGGCTGCCGCAGGGTGCGCGTCCATTATGGGGCTGCCGGCGGAAAAGTTCGCCTACGCCATGTCCATGGGAGGCCTTCAGAGCGCAGGGCTCCAGGAGATGCTCCACGATCACCCGGGAATAAAACCCCTGCAGCCGGGCAAGGCCGCCCTTGCAGGGGTTCTCTCCGCCGAATTCGCCCTAAGGGGCGCCAAATCCCCTCGCACCCTCTTCGAGGGGCAGCACGGCTGGCTTAAGGCCATGTGCGACGGCGAGTACTCCGAGGAGGGACTGGTCGGCGACCTGGGCAAGAGATGGGAGATCCTGCTTACCTACACCAAGCTCTACCCCACATGCAGGCACTGCCACGCCGCCATAGACCTGGCCCGGGAGGCGAAGGCCGTCCTTAAATGCACCGAGGAGGACGTGGAGTCCATCCACGTAAAAACCTACAGACTCGGAATTGTAGAGGTGGGACAGATCTTCCTCCCCGCCACCTTCGAGGAGGCCATGTTCAGCATGCCCTTCTCTCTGGCCCTGGCCCTCCGCAAGGGCAACGTCACCCTCCAGGACTACACCCCCGAGCTTCTCGCCGACGAGGAATTGAGACGGGTTGCAAAAGCCGTAACAATCGAGGAAGACGAGCACATGAACGCCATCTACCCCGAGGAGCGGGGCGCCCGGGTGAAAATTGTGCTGAAAGACGGCAGATCCTTCGAGAAGGGCATCCCCGTAGCAAAAGGCGAGCCTGAAAACCCCGTGGACGACAAGGACCTCATGGAAAAACTAACGGCCATGCTCGCGCCCTATTACCCGGAGGAGTTCGTCGCGGGTCTCTGGGAGATCTGCGTGGAGTCCGACGCCCGCTATGCGGGCTACAGGGATATACTTGACCATTTCGGGAGGTTTCACAAGTCATGAAAACAAAAAACATCTGCGACCTGGCAAGAACCATCAGAAGTAAAAACGCCGGAAGCTTCATGATAACCCTTGAGATAATCTTCGCAGACCGGGGCATATACGAGAAAGTTAAGAACTCCGGCGCGGTGACCCGGCATGCCATCGCCGACGCCTACGGCCTGCCGGAGGAAAAGATCCTCGATTTCATGTTTTTCGATCCCGGCATGGGGATAAAGGCCAACCTTCAACGAAACAGCCCAAGCGGCGGACCCGGCGAGACGGACGTCTACGGATGCCAGCAGTACGCCCCCCTGTTTGCCCTGGAAATTCCCTGGGAGGAATGAGGGCGTCCATGGCTACCCTTACTGAAAGACTGGCGGACTTCTCCGCCGCCCTCTCCTACGAAGGCCTGCCTGTAGACGTAGCCTCCCAGGCAAAACGCTGCCTCATGGATACGGTAGGCGCCCTTTTGGCCGGGAGCAGGCTATCCCTTAGCGGCCAGGCGGGCCGCCGGTTTGCCGACAGGCTGGACGAAAAGGGAGTCTCCGTCGTGGCGGGGAGCCCTATAAAAAAATCCCCCATGACGGCGGCCTTTGTAAACGGCATGGCGGCCCACGCCCTGGAGCTGGACGACGGAACCAAGTACGCCACCTACCACCCCGGCGCGTCTATCATCCCTG
>JAAYQT010000180.1 GCA_012519165.1 Synergistaceae bacterium | reverse complement strand
GGGGGAGGGCCCTGCGGAAGGGGTGAAGAGGATATCAAGGGAGAAGGCCCTGTCTGTGGCCGGAGGCCGTCCGGGCGCTTGGGTAGTCGCGGCGGATACAGTGGTAGTGGCCGACGGGCGCATCCTGGGCAAGCCGGAGGACAGGGAAAAGGCCTTTATTATGCTTAAGCTTTTAAACGGCAGGGCCCACCATGTCTACACCGGACTGACCGTAGCCTCTCCGGGAGGGCTGGAGTCGGGCTTTGAGGCCACCGAGGTGACTTTCAGGAAGCTTCCCGAAAAAGCACTTAAGGCCTATGCCGAAGGGGGCGAGGGGGACGACAAGGCGGGTGCCTACGCAATTCAGGGCAGGGGCGCCCTCATGATCGAGGCAATAAAGGGGGACTATTTTAACGTGGTGGGGCTGCCCCTGTGCAGGCTGGGCAGGATGATGGAGTCGCTCGGGTTTTCTCTTGCTGATCAATGGAGGAGTTCGAAATGATAAAAAGACTTTCCGCCCTCGGGGCAAGGCGCTTAAACATGGGCCTTTGCCTGGTTCTTGCCATATTTATTCTGTCGTCCCTTGCCCTCCTGCCCCGAATCAGGGCGGAGCGGGCGTCCCGTACGGCCGGAATCCTGCTTGACTTCAGGGATGTTGCTTCCCTGGCGTCAAGCTCGGGAAGGGGGGCGGAGGAGGCCTGGCAGGAGTTTGACGAGGCGGGGGCTTCAGGCCTGATGGTATCGGAGCTTACCGGCGAGCAGCTCTCCCTGGGGGTTCTGCCCGTCTACTACGGCCCCTCGTCGGGCCTGCCTTCGGAGGCGGCCAAAGCCCTTGGGGCGCCCCCCTCCGCCCCGGCCCTGTTTTTCCCCAAGTCTTTCCCCGCCGGCAGGGAGGCCCTGCCCTTTCTCACTGCCCGCTTCCCCGGGCTAAAGACCGCCCCGGTGGCGGGAGGGATAGCGATTTCACTGCCCGCCTCCCTGGAGGAGCTGCTCTTTACCGGGATTCTTCCCGATATGGAGGGCCTCCTCCTGGCAGAGGAGTATCAAATACCGGTCTTCTACCGGGTGGCCCCCGGCAGGATGGGGGACGCTTCGGCGGCGGTCTCCGCCCTTGAGGGCCTGCTGGCCGAATACCAGTCCGTCAGGGTGATCGCCCCCTCCGGCGAGACGGCTTTAGGCTTCCCCGACCTGCGGCCTCTTGCCGATGCGGTGAGGAAGGCCGGCCGTTCCGTGGCGGCGGTGGAATTCTCACGGCAGCTGGGGGCGGTTCAGCTGAACTGGCAGGCCTACCCCTCCTTGCTGCCCCTGCACAGCGTCACCCACGAGGAGCTGCTCAGCCGGAATATCTCCCGCCCCGCCCTCTATGAGAGGCTGCTCCGGGCGGTTAAGGAGCGCTCCGTAAGGCTGCTTGTCTTCCGCCCTACAGCCATGGAGTACGGCGCCGACCCCTACGGCGTTTTTCTGTCGGAGGTCCGGGCCCTGGCGGCCGGCATGGCGGCCCACGGAATAACCCCTTCGTGGCCCGCGCCCTATGAACCGTGGAGGACGGGGGTTGTCGGGGCGGCCGCCCTGGCTTTGGCCTTTGTCCACTCGGCCCTTCGGTATCTTCAGCGGCTCTTTCTGCCCCGGGGAACGCAGGAAGGGGACATTCACCCCATTACGGGGGGGAGCGTCCTTGTAATTGGAGCGGCCGCCGTAGTTTTAGCCCTCGCAGTCCGGTTTTTCCCCTTCGCCGCAAGGGTTACGGGGGCTTTGGCGGCGGTATTCGTGGTTGTGGAGGCCTCCTGCCTTGCCCTGGACGGCTGGCGGAAGCCCTGGGCGGGGCTTGTAGGCAGCTTTCTGTTTGCCGTAGCCGGGGGTCTTGCCATTGCCGCTTACTTCAGCGACCCGGTGTATATGTTAAGGCTCAGGGCCTTCTCCGGCGTTAAAGCCACCCTCTTCCTCCCTCCCGTGCTGGTTCTTCTGGCGGACCTCAGGCGGAGGGAGCACCCCGAATCCCTGGGGGAGATTTTCCGCCGTCCGCCCCTGTGGGGGGAGCTGTTCCTTATCGGCGCCCTGCTGGTTGGGGCGGGCCTTGTGCTCTTCCGGAGCGACAACGTCCAGTTTGTCCCCGCCTTCGAGGTAAAAATGAGGGAGTTCCTGGAACGGGTCCTGGTGGCCCGCCCCAGGAACAAGGAGATCTTCCTGGGCTACCCGGCCCTGCTGCTGTGGTACTACGTCCGCAAGGCCGACATGTGGCCCCGGTACAGGGAGGCCCTCCGGCTTGCGGCAGTACTGGGGTTTTCCTCGGCGGTGAACAGCTTCTGCCACTTTCACACGCCTCTGTTCTTTATTCTTTTCAGGCAGTTTAACGGCCTTTGGACCGGCGTCCTTATTGGCATGGCGGCAATTATTTTTCTTCGGTTCGTCTTTCTGCCCCTTTGGGAGCGATACGGGAGGATGATGACTGAGTGAGCAGACGCTACCGGGCGGTTCTCTGCGGCTACTACGGGTTTGGCAACCTTGGCGACGAGCTTCTCGCCTCGGCCCTCATCGAGGCCTTCCGCAGGGCGGGAGTTCCGGGCGGGGAGCTTGCCATACTGTCCGCCTCGCCTGCGGAGACTGAAAAATCCCTTTCCATAAAGGCTTTTGACCGATGGAAGCTTGCGGAAGTGTTTCGGGCGGTGAGAGAGAGCGATACTCTTCTCCTGGGAGGGGGCGGCCTCTTTCAGGACGCTACCAGCATCCGGTCTTCGGCCTACTACTGGGGCGCAATCCGGCTCGCCTCGCTGGCGGGCGCGATTCCCTGGGCGGTGGGCCAGTCGGTAGGGCCCTTCAGCACTCTGCCGGGAATGTTTTTTGCCCGGAACGCCCTGGGAAAGTGCCCCCAGCTTAGCGTGAGGGACGAGCGGTCCTATGAACTGATGTCTTCGTGGCGCTTCAAGTCCTCGCGGACGCCGGACCCGGTCTTTCTGCTGGCCGGTGACCGGGAAATTAAGGAGGGCGGGAAGACTCACTTCCTGGTCAATATCCGTCCCTGGGGCGGAAGCCTCCCCCTGCGGACGGTTACCAGGGCGGCCAGGATGGCGGCGGAGAAGAAGCTGCCCGTGATAGGGGTGGGTCTGTCGGAGGGCGACGTAACCCTTATGGAAAAACTCGCCAGAAGCCGGCACTTTCAGCCCGAGAGGATAACCCTGCTGTCCGCGGCTAACTGGCGGACCGAATCGGAAGCCCTCTTGGGGTCGGCGGCGGGGGCGGTGTCCATGAGGTACCATTTCAGCCTCCTGGCCCTTCTCTCCGGCGTGCCTCTGACCCTCTCAGCCTACGACCCCAAGGTGGAGGAGCTGGCCATGGAGTGGCGGCTTCCCGTGTGGAAGGGGGAGGGGCGGCTGCCTCAACCGGCCCTTTCGCCGGAGGCGAAAAAGACGGGGCAGATGTCCGAGGCGTTTATGGAAGAATTCCGACGGATGTGGGACGAGATCCGGCGGCTGGTTGAAAGGAAGAGGCAGCGATGTCAATGACTGAAACAGACGCCCTCCTGCCGGAAAAGGCTCTGGCGGTGCGGAGGGACGTGATACGGATGATAGGGCTTGCAAGGTCGGGCTTTCCCGCCTCCTCCCTGTCCATTGTGGAAATTCTTGTGTGGCTTTACTGGAAGGTCATGAACTTAAGAACCGGGGAACCCTCGTGGGAGGACCGGGACAGGTTCGTCCTGGGGAAGGGCAGAGGGTGCCCCGCCCTGTACGCGGCGCTTGCAAACAGGAGTTTCTTCCCCAGGGAGGAGCTCTGGAGCTACAGAAGGCT
>JAAYQT010000179.1 GCA_012519165.1 Synergistaceae bacterium | reverse complement strand
GTCTGCAAGGGTTCTCTGCTGATTCATCTGTCAAAGCCTCCTGTTATTGACATGAGATTAGAAAGAGTTGGTATGATATTATTATATTCGATTGAGGCGTTTTTTGGGCGACTTAATCAGAGATTCCTTATAAATTACTTCGATCTTTTTCATCTCGCCCGGCGCCAGCGTCAGCTCCCAGGACAGTATTCCGTTTTTCTCGTGGGTCGCGGGTTTGGGCTCGATTTTTTCAGTTTCGATGGTGATTTTTTCCTGGGCGGACACGGGGATTCTGTCCTTAAGAACGACGGATATCTCCTTATCAAGGCCGTTAGTTACCTCGATGGTATAGCCGTCCTCCTTCTTCCCGTCGCCAGACCACCAGCTGCTTCCGGATTTGGGGACTATCTTTTCCTTTACAGACTTGACCAGGGGGATTTTTCCAAAGGCCAGGGTTAGCTCGTTGCCCTCCCCAAGCTCTCTTAGGCTGGTCTTTGCCGACAGGGCGCCGTCCACCGAAAGCTCCGCAGGTCCGGGGAGCAGGTTAATCGGGAGGTTTTTGACAACGGACGTAATCCATGCCTCCTCGGACAGATGGGGTACGGCCACAATGGAAAGTTCGCTCTTCATCTCAAATTCGCCCAGCAGAAACTCCGTTTTGCGGTTGTCGCCGGACAGGGAACCCGAGGCCTTTGCCGACATATCCGTCATGGTGCGGTCAACCTGCGGGGGGGCTGACTCACTGGGGGCCGGCGCCGCCCCAAGCTCCGGCATTCTGGCGTCGTCAAATGCTCTGCTCCTGGTCGGCGCGCTGTACTTTACTTCAAAGTCGGCTATAGACGGCCGGAGGTTCGGGAGGGTTACTTTCGTGGACGGCATTGTGGTGTGGAAGTAAAGTTCCCCGCCCAGGTCAATTCCCGTCATCTGCCTGGCCCCGGCGTACAGGGATGCCGTAATTGCCCCAGATTCCGAATCCAGGTTCATCTTGTAGAAGGCGTCCCAGTCGGCTGCGGAGGTCCAGGCCTCAACTAACAGTTTCTCGCCCCCCTCAACGGCCGCCGTAATGGAGGCGGCGTTGGAAAAGTTTTTCGGCATAAGACTGCTGTAAGTTTTGTTCATCCCCTGCAGATCGTTTTTTGCTTCTGCAAGATCGACGGCAATGGAGATAAGGTCCGTCTCCAGTTTTTCCCGCAAACTTCTGGCAGTCTCCACGTACTCGGCCATATCGGCGCCCTTAAGCTCTTTGGGGAGGGGGGCCGAAAGGTGTCCGAAGGCCTGCTTAATGGAGGCCTGCCTTGCGGTAAGATGGGCTATTACCTCTTCTTTCTCTTTGATAGATTTCCGCAAATCCTCCAGGCGGCCGGGAATCCATCCCGGTATGTCGCCTGCGGCAACCTCAAAGGAGGTTATTTTCTGCCCCCTTGCCGGAAGGGCGCGAAGGGTGGAAGATTCGAAGGTACCGGGAAGCGTAAATTTTACGGTTTCCGCTGCCTCAACTTCAAAAACCACCCGGGCTCTCCCGGGGTAGAAGTCGACCCGGGAATGGGGGGGAAGGCCGTCGGCTGCAAAGGAAACACCCGGTTGTCCCGTCAGAAAAACGCACAGTATTGCGGTTAAAAGTAGTAATAATCTCAAGACGCATCCCTCCTGCGGGTTATTTTCCCCCCGGCGGGGGGTTGTTGCTTACGGAATATAATAACAGAAAAATACCGGATCAAGCCAGATTATTCTTCCTTCGCCGATTTTCCCAATTTAACGCGGAAAGGGTTATAATTTCTAAAGAAAGGGCTTGGAAAGTTAAGGAGGAGTATGGATGTTAAAATGCGGCATCATCGGCCTTCCGCTCAGCGGCAAGAGCACGGTGTTCAACGTGGCAACCAGGGCGGGGGCGGAGGTAAAGCCCTATGCGGGGGGCAGGACCGACCCCAACAGGGCCATGGTAAACGTACCGGACGAAAGGTTTGATAACCTTGCCGGGCTCTTCGAGCCCAAAAAGGTAACCCCCGCGGCGGTGGAGTTTGTAGACCTGGCGGGGCTGTCAAGGAATGCAGGCAGGGGAGAGGGGCTTGGCAACTCCTTTCTCTCATTCGTGGCAGAATCTGACGCCCTGGTCCACGTAATAAGGCTTTTCGGCAACCCCGAAGTGCCCCACCCGGAAAACTCCATCGACCCCGCAAGGGACTGGTCCATCGTGGAAATGGAGTTGATCTTCCGGGACCTGGGCGTAATAGAAAACCGTCTCTCCAGGCTTGACGCCAAGAAAAAAATGACTCCGCCCGAGCAGTCGGAATACGCCCTTCTTGAAAAATGCCAGGCATGGCTCCTGGAAGAACGCCCCTTAAGGGACATGGGCCTGTCGGCGGACGATAAAAAATCCCTGGGCGGGTTTGCCTTTGTAACATTGAAGCCCGAGATTATCGTAGCAAATCTGGATGAAAGCCAGACGGACGAAGATCTGCCCCTGCTTGCGCCCCTCCGTTCCCTGGCGGTGGAGAAAGGGATCCCCCTCGTAAGAGTGTTCGGCAGAATGGAGATGGAGATGGCGGAACTGGAAGCCGACGAGCAGGCGGAATTCATGAACGACCTGGGTCTGAAGGCGCCGGGGCGGGAGCGTTTAATATCAAAGGCCTACGAAATCCTGGGGCTCATTTCCTTTTTTACCACCGGCAAGGACGAGGTTAAAGCCTGGACCCTACGCAAAGGCCAGACGGCGCTGGACGCGGCCGGAGCAATTCACTCCGACCTGGCCAGGGGCTTTATCCGCGCCCAGGTTGTTTCCTACGACGACTTCCAGGCAAACGGGGCCTCCATGGCCGGGTGCAGAGAGAAGGGGGCGCTTCGGCTAGAGGGTAAGGAATACAAAGTAGCCGACGGGGATATGATTGAAATCCGATTTAACGTCTAATATGGTAAAATTATAGTCAACAAACTTTTACGGAGGAGGCGCTTTCAATGGCCATGCCAATGCAGGTAAGTCTGGACGAAATCCTCTCCATGCTCCTTGCGAGAGTGGACAGCCTTGCTTTAAGCGACGAGAATTCCAAGAGCAAGTTCAACATTATCACCAGGGCCCTTTACAAGAAGGGCATTATCACTGACGAGGACGTGATCGACTCCATCCGGAAGGAGCACGAGATGCTTAAGGAGCTGGGCGCCATCGCCGAGATGCCGGACGACGGTATGGTTGCTGCCATTGCGGACAACATCCTTCAGTGGATAAAGGGCGACGTGGAGGCTCTGAAGAAGGGCATGGAGGAGTACGAAAAGAAGGTCCAGGAGGCCATGAGCAAGCAGAGCCAAAAGCCAAGGATCGACGTGGCTTCTCCCGCAGTGCTTCAGCAGCTGGACCGCATGGGCGGCAAGCAGGGCGGAGGCAAGCTGATAATTTAGTAGTTTACCGCAGCACAAAGGCCCGTCCGCAGGACGGGCCTTTTCCGTAGGCCGGGAAACTTTTTCAAACCTCCCCCGGACAGAGGGTCAGTTTCAAGTTTGACTCTCCCAAAACCATGAGATACACTTCAGTCTGGCAACAAAATCTCCGGAATATGGAGGCGCGCTCACATGGACGCAATGGAACGCATTGAAGAACTTCTGGATGAGGCCTACTTTACCGACGACCCGGCTGAAATGGAACGTCTTGCAAGGGAAGCGCTTGAACTGGACGAGGATAATGCCGAGGCCCTAATTCTTCTGGCCGATGCCGTTGAATACTCGGAGGAAAAAATCACCCTCCTCGAAAAAGCCAGGGATATACTGGCGGAAGAGATGGAAGGGGTCCTCCACTCATCGGAGGCAAATGTTCTGGAGGACGAAACCGGAATGCTCTACGTCGCCGTCCTTCAGCGGCTGGGTTTTGCCCTGTTTTCTGAAGGGAAAAACGAAGAGGCCCTGGACCTGGCCAGGGAGATTGACCAGTACGACCCCGAGGGGGAGACCCATGCCAGAACCCTCCTCTATAGGGTGATGCTTGAGATGGATATGAACTCCGAAGTCCTCCAGGAGGCCCTTAAGGACGGAGTGGAAAACCTTGCTGCAGTCCATGCCAGGGCCATTGCAGCCTACCGTCTTTCAGGCCCGGGAAGGGCGGCCTACCGGGCTCTTTGGGACGCTTTTTCAGCCGCCCCCGACATCCCCTTTTACATCCTGGGGTTCATGACGGAACCGGATGATTCGTCGGAGGACGAGTTCGAAGAGTACAACTTTGCCGTCCTTTTCGAGGACGCCTGGTCGATGGACAACGAACTGGTGAAGTGGATCACAAGGGGCGCCATTCTCCTGGGGCTTACCGCGGGGCTCTTCCCCGAGGAGAACGTGGAGAAGATGATGATTCTGGCAGACGCCCTTGAAATTGCCGATTTTGTGGAAGACGCTATGGTTAAGGTGGAGAGCCGGGATGACTGGGGCGCACTCTCCCGGTACGAACGGACCGGGGAAGCCATCAAACTCTTTTCCGCAGGAGTGTTTTTACCCCTGGAGGGGTAGCGGCCATGCTTGACGACCTTTCACTTCATATTCTTGACGTTGCCGAAAACGGGGTAAACGCAGGCGCCGGCAAAGTGTCGATCGAAATAGACCACAGGGGCGACCTTTTAAAGATGGTGGTGGGTGATAACGGACGCGGCATGGACGAGGAGACGGTAAAAGCGGTGACGAACCCTTTTTACACCACCAGGACGGAAAGAAGGGTAGGCCTGGGACTTCCCTTCCTTAAGCAGCTTGCCGAGCTGTGCGAAGGGGATTTTTCCGTAGTCTCGGCGCCGGGGAAGGGGACGGTGATAACGGCCTCATTTATGATGTCCTCAGTGGACGCGCCCCCCCTGGGCGATATCCCGTCCACCCTGTTCACCCTCTTCCTGGGATATCCCGACGTTACGTGGGATTATATTCACCGCCGGAATGATAATGAATTTATTCTGAACAGCGACGAACTTAAAGAAGCGCTTGGAGGGGGCAATCCCTTTGCGGACCCATCCCTCTCCATGGCGATAAAGGAGTTTATGGAAACAAATCTGGCCGCGCTTTACGAGTAAGGGGCCAAAAAAACGGACGCGGAAGACGACGGGAGGAATAAAAAAGAATGAAAACGCCTGCGGAACTGGCAAGGGCTGCCTGTTTAACTTCAAGAGTCAAGGGCGATCTGTCCGTCCGCCAGATGCTTTTAATGGGAATTCTGGCCGGGGCCTATATTGCTTTTGCCGGCTGGCTGATGACGGTAGTGTCCCACGACCTTCCCCAGTTCTCGGGAAGCGGGTTCAGCCGCTTCCTGTCGGGAGTGGTCTTCAGCACCGGGCTCATCTTTGTCGTTATCAGCGGGTCGGAGCTTTTTACCGGCAACTGCATGATGCCCCTTGGATACCTCGCGGGGTACACCCCCCTCAAAAAAATATTAAGAAACTGGGGCTGGGTATACACGGCAAACCTCATAGGCAGTATTTTAATTGCAACCCTGATATATTTTTCCGGCCTGGCGGACAACGCCGTGGGGGGCAGGGCCCTCCAGGTGGCGGCGGACAAGATGTCCCTGCCCTTTATTCAGGCCTTTTCGAGGGGAATCCTGTGCAACTGGATAGTAGTGCTGGCAGTGTGGATGTCCATGGCCGCAGATAACGTTATTGGCAAGATCTGGGCCATCTTCTTCCCCATAATGGCCTTCATTGCCTCCGGGTTCGAACACTCCGTGGCCAACATGTACTACATGTCCCTGGGCCTGATGCTTAAGGGAACCCCGGCGGCGGTAGCGTCGTCGGGACTGACCGACCAGGCCATGGCGGCCGTCTCCCCCGGCGGTTTTTTCAGCAACCTCATCCCTGTTACGCTGGGCAACATGGTGGGCGGCGTCCTGTTCGTGGCGGTTTTCTACTACTTTATTTTCAAGGAAAACCTGGCAGACCTGAGAACGGAGACAGACTAAAGGGAGAGGTGCAGGTAGGGTCTTACCTCCTCCCTGTTTATGGTATAATACAACTGTAAAAAGAGGTCAATACCCTGCGATGCCCGTGATTGTGATTTTTGTCTTGAGCCAACACTCGAACCTTGCGGGGCCGGAAGTTTGGGCCGGTGATGCAGATGCCAAGGCATCGACTGATCTTAGGCTCAACAGGCCCCATAACTAAGGAACGGGTCAAGACGTTCATAACACGACATTGCGGGGCTAATGAAATCAGGGGCGGGGAGC
>JAAYQT010000178.1 GCA_012519165.1 Synergistaceae bacterium | reverse complement strand
TTCCGGCGGTTTCAATTATAAACGAGGGAGGTGCGTCAAAATGCGGTTTTTTCGCAGGGCGGCTGTTTTCCTGTTTTTGTTCCACGTTCTTTCAGGCTTGGCCCCCGCAATTGCGGCGGGGATTTTGGATACCAGGACTTATTTCAACATAAAGGTTCCGGAGGGGTGGACCGCCCGGAAGTGGCCCTCTTCCGACGTGGCCCTGGAGGCCCGGTCGCCGGGAAAAGACGGCCTGCTGCTGGTACTGGCCCTGGGACTGCACTTTGTATCCAAATTCGAGGCTGCGGCCGCCTTCGAGGAGCGGGAGGAATTTACGGCGCTCTCCCCGGTGCAGACCCGGACAGGCACGGTGCACACCGTAAGCGGATGGGAGGGAATTTTGAGGCAGTACAACGGCCTGCTGAACGGCGCAGACGTCCGCATGACGGGCGCCTTCTTCGGCAGGCACGACACCTGGTACGGCGTGTTGGCCGCCTGGCCGCCGGAGGACGAGGCCATGGGCGCCCGGCTGGAGCAGGCGATTAAAAACTTCAGGCCCGGATTCGCGCCCCCGTCAGAGAAGGACCCCATCGAAGGCCTGTGGCGGTGGCAGAACGGCAGCCTCCTGAACTTCGGCCCCGGCGGCGCTATTACCCCTGCGCGGATAGTGCTTGGCTGGCGTAAGGACTACCCGCAGCTGCCCCCCGTCGGCCAGACCTATTTTTTAAACGTGAAGCTCCCCGGAAAAAGTGAAATCGCCGTAGTAATTAGCGAAGACGGCAAAAAAATGTACGAGCTGGACGGCAATGGCAGGACCCAGATTGCAGCCAGGGTGGAGTGACCTGGCCGGTGCAGGGTACCACGGAGCCGATTAGCTTCGGGTATTTTTTAATAATTCCCACATCAGTCTTGACACCACACGTTAAGGAGTATAAAATATACGCATTAAGGGGGGATCGAGCATCGGCCGGGATGAGGTAGTACGAATTCTACTGAGGGCGGGCTGGGTGAACACCGGCAGGGGCAAGGGAAGCCACCTGGTCTTTTTTCACCCCGAAACCAAACGGAGAACCACCGTGCCCTACGGAAAGGACCTCCCGAAGAATACCCTGGCAGCCATACGGCGTCAGACCGGAATCGACGAAATACGTTGAGCAAACCTCCTGCCAGATAACCTTGCGAGGATGTGAGATCGTGCCTATGAAAAAATACCCCAACACCGTCATCTACCCGGCGCTTTTTTCCCAGGATGACGACGGAATAACAGTAACATTCCCCGACCTCCCGGGGTGTATTTCATGCGCGCAAACCGACGAGGAGGCCCTTGCCATGGCGCGGGACGCTCTTGGCGCATGGATTGTGGCCACCGAGGACCTGGACGAGCCCCTTCCCCCGCCGTCAAGAATTGCCGCCCTCCGCCCTGGCCCCGGCGAAACGGTCTGCCTGGTGGACGTGTGGCTCCCCATCTTCCGGGAGGAGCGTCGCAGCGGCTCGGTGAAAAAGAATGTCACGGTACCCCTTTGGCTGAATGTACTGGCCGAAAGGGCGGGGCTGAACTTCTCCCAGGTCCTTCAGGCGGGGCTTAAGTCCTCCCTGGGCATCCAGGACCGCTGAGCGGGGCCGTAATCTCTTCCATCAAAAAATCCGCCACAAGGTCCGCCAGCTCCCGGGGGCGTTCGTAGAGAAGGCCGTGGCCGCCGGGGAGGGTCCTGCGGATCAGACCCTTTGTTGCAGCCGCAGAGAGCCCCTCGCCGGGGGGGACGAGCCTGTCCCCTTCCCCCTCCACCGCCAGGACGGGTAAAGATAGCCTTCCCAACATGCCCTCAAGGGGGGGCAATCTCTTTAGAACCGCCTGCTGCTCCCGGACCGCCTCTTCGTGCCTGGCAAAGTAGTCGGACAGGTTCCGCCTGAAGGCCCTTGCGAAGGGGCCGCTCCACCCTTCCGGCGGGGTCAGGGCTTCCGCCAGCGCAAGGGCGGCTTCAGAAGGGTCGCCGTCCGTCAGTGGAGAAAAATTTTCCGGCCCCGACCGGGCCGGCCGCCTACGGTCCGCCGGGCAGCAGCACAGAACCAGGGCGGATACAAGGTCGGGCCTGGCAAGGGCAAGGGCGGCCGCCACCGACGCCCCCATGGACCAGCCCAGGACCGGCAGGGGCGCCCCGGCGGCCTCCGCCACGGCGGCGGCGTCCCGGGCGAAAACCTCCAAAGATGGCTCCGGCGAGCCTCCGGCGCTCCCTCCCAGTCCCCGGGGGTCGTAGACTACCGGCGCGACGCCCCGCTCTGATAGAAACCTCGGGAAGGCGGCGCCCCAGCAGGAGCCGTCGCCGCCGAAACCGGGAACAAGCAGCAGGCCGGTCCGCCCGAACCCCCTCTTCCACCGGATTCGCGCTCCGTCGCCCGTCGTCAGGCAGCGCCACCCGCCATGGCCCCGCCGCT
>JAAYQT010000177.1 GCA_012519165.1 Synergistaceae bacterium | reverse complement strand
TGACGGTGCACCTTGTTGGGGCCGGTTGCGCCGGGCCCCTGTGGATTACAGTTGCGGCCTCCCGCCTGCTGGGCAGGGCGGAAGCAGTGGTCTACGACAGCCTCATCCACCCGGACCTCCTCCAGCTTGCGCCCCAGGGGTGCGCCTTTTTTCCTGCGGGGAAGAGAAAGGGCAGGGAGAGCCCCGGCCAGGGGGAGATAAACCGCCTCCTCGTTGAACTCGGGAAGACAAAAGGGACGGTGGTCCGCCTAAAGGGCGGCGACCCCTTCATCTTCGGCCGGGGCGGCGAGGAGGCCATGGCCCTGGAGCGGGCGGGGGTCCCCTGGAGCTACACCCCCGGAATAACGGCCATCGGCGGCCTGGGCAGGGCGGGGCTACCCCCCACTCACCGGGGCGTAGCCGACTCCCTGACCCTGGCCACGGGCCACTCTGCAGAAGGGGAAGCCCCCGGCGAGGACCTGTGGCGGACCATGGCGGCCATGGACGGAACAAAGGCGGTCTACATGGGGGCGTCCTCCTGGGAGGAACTGTCCCGCAGGCTGGTTCAGAACGGCATGGACCCGGCCGCGGGCTGCTCTGCGGTCACCAGGGCCGGGTGGGGGTGCGCCTCCAGGGTAAACTTCAGGCTTGGGGACCCTGCTCCCCAAATTAAAAGCCCTGCCCTGATCGTTGCGGGGGGCACGGCCTCCCTGGAGCTCTCCCCCGAACCCGGCCCCCTTAGGGGTCTCAGGGCGGCTGTGGTCCGCCCCTCCCCTGAGAGCTGGGACACCGCCCGCTGCCTGGAAGAGCTGGGCGCCGACGGCTTCAGCCTGCCTCTGCTCCAGGCCGAAGAGCTCCCCTTCGAAGGGGAGGAGGCCCTTATGGCCGAGGCAGACTGGGTTATCCTCACCAGCCCCCGGGGGGCGGACCTACTGGCCCAAAGAGCAGACCTGCGCCGGCTAAAAGGAAGGGTGGTCTCCATAGGCCCCGGCACCACGGCGGCCCTGGTCCGGATAGGAATCAGGGCGGATCGGGAGGCCCGCCCCTCCACGTCGGAGGCCCTGGCCGCCCTCATGTCGAAGGAGGTAAAGAAGGGTGAACTTGCCGTCTTCTTCCGCAACGAGGCCGGGTCCCCCCTGCCGGAGGAGGCGGTGCGAAGGAAGGGCGGACGGGCCGCAAACATCCCCGCCTACAGAATGAACCTTTCTCCCCCACCCGGCATGGAGAGCTACGAAGAGCTGTGGGAGGAGACGGGCCTGGACGCAGTGGTCTTCGGAAGCGCGGCCCTGGCGCGGGCCTGGACGGACCTGGGCCTGAAACTCCCCCGGGGGGCGATGACTGTGGCCTGGGGGGAGGTCTGCGCCCGAACCGTAAGGGAAGCGCTGGGCTGCAGCCCTCTCGTCCTTCCCGAGCCAACCCTCGAAGGATTAAAAACAGTTCTTTGCAGCCTTGTAAAAGGCAGATAGACGGAGGTTGAAACAAAAATGAACGGATTTTCGAACATCGCAAGAATGCGCCGCCTGAGACAGCAGCCTCTGCTCGCGGAGGCGGTGCGGGAGACATGCCTGGAGGCGAGGCAGATGATCCTGCCCCTATTCGTGGC
>JAAYQT010000176.1 GCA_012519165.1 Synergistaceae bacterium | reverse complement strand
TCCGACGCCTCCCTCATGGCGTCCCTGCGCTCATTCATGGGGGTGGTTCCGGCGTGGTTGGCCTCCCCTTCAAGGCGCACTTCGTAACGGGCTATGCCCACTATTCCCGTGGGAATGCCTATCTGTATTCCCCGCCGTTCAAGAAAGGGCCCCTGTTCGATATGAAGCTCAAGGTAGCAGGCCACGGAGCCGGGGGCGGCTTTCGCAGAACGGACCCCTTCAGGGGTCAACCCTGCTCCCCCCAGTTTTTCGGGGGAAAGAGGCTCTTCAAGCAGCCCGGCGAAGGCCCTGCTTCCGAAGGTTCCGCCCATTTCGCCCCCCTCTTCGGCAGTAAAACCTGCCACTACCAGGGAGCGCTTCATGGGCGTTCCCCTCTCCCGGATTGCCCTTGCCGCCTCAAGGGCGGTCATCACGCCCAGGGGGCCGTCGTACTTTCCTCCCCCGGGCACTGCGTCCAGGTGAGACCCTGCGTAAATGGCGGGCAGGGAGGGGTCGCTCCCCTCCAGCCTGCCGAAAACATTGCCCACTCCGTCCACTTCGACGGCAAGGCCGGCCTCCCTCATCCTCTCCTCCACAAACTTTCTGGCGGCGGCGTAGTTGGGGGTGAAGGCGGCCCTGTCCATGCCCTCCCCTTCGACCCAGCCTATTTTTCCCAGGTTTTCAAGGTCCGCCAGAAAGCGGTCGGGCGATATTATCATGCCTTTATACCGTCTTGACGCCCAGTTCCTTCAAAATAGCGGCAATGGTCTTCCTGGTCTCGTCGCTTGCGGGAAGGATGGGGAGCCTGGGCAGGCCGCCCTTGTAGCCAACCAGGTCCATGGCCGCCTTCATGCCGCCTATTCCGAACCGGCTTGTAACGGCGGCATTCAGGGGAAGGAGGGCAAGCTGCATCTTCCTGGCCTTCTCGAAATCGCCCTTTTCAAAGTTCTCCTGGATCTCGGCGCAATAGTCGGGGACCACGTTAGCCACCGCCAGAGTGCCTCCCTTGCCGCCCAGGGCCAGGGTGGGTAGAAGATAGCTCCCGGAGCCCGCAAACACGGAGAAGCCCTCGGGCGCCTTCGCCAGCACTTCAGAGATCTGGACTATATTGCCGCCGCTGTCCTTGATTCCGGTGATATTGGAGTGGGACGCCAGCTTCACTGTCAGAGACGAGGGGATGTTGATGCCGGAGTTGCCGGGCATGTTGTAGAGCATCACGGGGATGGGGGAGGCGTCGGCCAGCATGGTGAAGAACTTCTCCAGGGCCGCCTCGTTCATATCCCTCTTATAGTAGTTGGGGGTTACCACCAGGGCCACTTCCGCCCCGACGGCGGCGCACTCCTTCGTCAGCTCCAGGGTCTCTTTGAAAGACTCGCAGCCCGTACCGGCGATAACCATTTTCTCCGCCGGAAGGTTCTCCCGGGCAGTCTTGACCAGCTTAACCTTTTCCTCGAAGGAAAGCATGGTAAACTCGCCGTTGCTTCCCAAAACCACCAGTCCCGCCAGCTTGGTGGCGCCGAAGGTCTTTACGTTTTCAGCAAAGGTTCCGTAATCAACTTCGCCGGAAGCGTCAAAGGCGGTAGCAATGGGCGCAAAAATTCCATGAACTTTTCTCAAAATGAATCTCTCCTCGTTAAATATATTGTGCTTACTGTATTATACAGCAAAATACCGTAAAACATGAAGAAACCGGCGGTCGCTTGTTGTAAACGGCGCGCCGGGTCAACATACAATCGCTTTTAGGCGCTTAAACTGCCGAGGTCCTCCACTCTGGGGTCACAAGTTTTCCCCACCCCTCCGCAGTGTCGTCTATTACCCTGTCTTTCATAATCACCCTGCCCCGCACCACTGTGTGCTGCGGCTTTCCTATAAGCCTGAAGCCGTTGTACATGGGCGAGGTATCCCTTGAGTGGGTGACAAAATCCTTGTTATTCACCGTATATTCATTCTGCATGTCGACTATTACGTAGTCGGCGTCGCCTCCCACCCTAATGGCGCCTTTACGGGGCCAAAGGCCGAAGACACGGGCAGGATTCTCGCATAAAAGTTCCACCATGCGCGCCATGGTAAGCTTGCCGTCCCTTACAGCGGTAAGCATGAGGGGCAGCGTCATCTCTATGCAGGCGGGCCCTGCGGCAGCCGTGAAGATATCCTTCATGC
>JAAYQT010000175.1 GCA_012519165.1 Synergistaceae bacterium | reverse complement strand
GTTTTTTTCCAGGGGCATGAGGGGTTACTCGGTTAACGAAGTTGACGAATTTCTCGACCGGGTGGCGGAGGATATCCAGGAGTACGCCCTCCGGTGCGTGGATCTGGAGCGTTCGGTGGCCAGGCTGGAGGAGCAGATAAAGGAGTACGACAACCTCAAGGAGACCCTGCAGGAGACGCTGCTCATGGCCCAGAAGAGCGCCGAGGCCAAGGAAGAGGCGGCGGCAAAGCAGGCCGAGAGCCTTATCAGCGAGGCCCGGGTGAAGGCGGAGCAGATTGTGCAGGAGGCCGCTGCGGCCAGGGAAGCGGAGAGGAGAGAGGTCCTGCGGTTAAAACACATAAAGCAGGAGTTCAGGGCGGAGTTCAGGGCCCTCCTCTCCAGGTTTGCCTCCCTTGCCGAGGGGGATGACGAAATTCTCTCGGAGGGGGAAGGAGCCTCTCTGTGAAGGAAAAAGGCCGCAGCCTTGCCGACCCGGTCCGCTACATAAAGGGGGTGGGCCCCGCCCGGGAGGCTATGCTGGCCCGGCTCGGGGTGAATACGGCCGAGGACCTGCTCTTCTTCTTCCCCGCCCGGTACGAGGACAGGCGCAACCTGGCCTCTCTGGACTCCCTGGCGGAGGGGGAGACGGTATCGGTAGCGGCGAGGGTGGCGGCCCTGGAGCGCAGAAAGACCTTCAAAAAAAATCTTACGGTAATAACGGCCCTTATCTCCGACGGGCGGTCCATGGCAAGGGCGGTGTGGTTCAACAGGCCCGGCCTGGAAAAAGTCCTCCTCCCCGGGGTCAGGGTCCTTTTATACGGCAGGGTCGAGTACCGGGGAGGGCCGGTCCAGCTTACCAACCCCGAATTCGAGATACTGGACGAGGACGAAGACGAGAAAAAATCCCTTGTCATTGCGCCGGTCTACCCCGCCACTGCCGGCCTCTCCCAGAAGGCCCTGCGAAAGATAACGTCGGCCGCCCTCGAAGATTTTTTACCCCTTCTTGATGAATATCTCCCCGAAGATTTAAGGTCCCGGCTTGACCTGGCGAACGTTGCGGAATCGGTGCGGGAGCTTCACTACCCCGCGTCCAGGGAGGGGTGGAAGGCCGCCCGGAGGCGGCTGGCTTTCGACGAATTTTTCCTGCTCCAGACGGGCCTGGCCCTGCGCCGCAAAAGAGCGGGCGACTGGGCTCCCCCGGCGCCCTCCCTGCCCCCCGGCAGACTGGTGAAGGAGTGCCTGAACAGGCTGCCCTTCGCCCTCACCGAAGGACAGAAGAAGGCCGCCGAAGAGATCTTTGCCGATATGTCCCGGACGGCGCCCATGCACCGCCTCCTCCAGGGGGACGTGGGGTCCGGGAAGACGGCCGTTGCACTGCTGGCCCTCATGGCGGCCCTGGACGGCGGGCGCCAGGGGGCCTTCCTTGCGCCCACCGAGATCCTGGCACGGCAGCACTACCAGCGGCTGTCGCCCATGATCGAGGCCCTGGGCTTCCGGTGCGCCCTGCTGACGGGGGCCCTCCCTGCAGGGGAGAGGCGGGAGGCGGAGCAGGGCCTTGAGTCCGGGGAGATCCCGGTGGCTATCGGCACCCACGCCCTGCTCTCGGAGACCACCGTCTTCGCCCGGATGGGGGTGGCCATAGTGGACGAACAGCACCGGTTCGGTGTTCTTCAAAAACATGCCTTCAAGTCCAAGGGGGAGAGCCCCCACGTTCTGGTGATGACCGCCACTCCCATCCCCAGGACCCTTACCCTGACAGTCTACGGAGATCTGGCCGTCTCCGTAATTAAGGACCTCCCCCCCAGCCGCATCCCCGTGCAGACCCGCACCGTTCCGGCCCAAAAAATGGAGGGGCTGCTCGCCTTCATTGAAGAGAGGGTCCGGGCAGGGGAGAGATGCTACTGGATCTGCCCCCTCATCGAGGAGAGCGAAACTCTGGACCTGGCCGCCGCCGAGGCAAGGTTTGCCGAACTTTCAGGGCGCTTCTCCTCCCTCGGGGTAGGCCTTCTTCACGGCCGCCTCCCCCAGGCTGAAAAGGAAAAGGTGATGGGCGACTTCCAAAAAGGGGCCCTGTCCGTCCTGGTCTCCACCACCGTGGTGGAGGTGGGGGTGGACGTGCCCGAGGCCACCATCATGGTGGTGGAGGACGCGGTCCGGTTCGGCCTCTCCCAGCTGCACCAGCTGAGGGGGAGGGTGGGCCGGGGAAGGGCGCAGTCCTGGTGCTTTCTGCTGGCCTCCCCCGCAACTCCCGAGGCGAGGCAGAGGATCGAAGCCTTCTGAGCCACCTCCGACGGCTTCGCCCTGGCGGAGGCGGACCTCCGGCTCCGGGGGCCCGGCGAGGTGTGCGGCGTCCGCCAGTCCGGGGTGACGGACTTTAGGGTGGCCGACCTTATCAAGGACAGGGCCATTCTGGATACGGCCAGGAGCGAGGCCTTCGCCCTGGTGGAGAGGGACCCCGGGCTCCTTTCCTGCCCGAAGCTTAAGGAGCGGCTCTACGCCCGGCTGGGAGGGGCGTTAAACCTTGTGGAAACCGCCTGACGACGACGGATTGGAAAGATACCTTCTCAACCTCCTCTCCAGGAGGGAGCTCACCTCCGGCCAGGCGCGGGAGAAGCTTGCCGCCAGAGGTGCGGACCCGGACAGGACCGAAGAACTTATTGAAAGCTTCACCGAGGCGGGGTACCTGGACGACAGGACCTACGCCCTGCTCTTTGCCGAATCCCGGACCGAATGGGGCCGCCGCAGGATTAGTGACGAGCTTCGTCGGAGGGGGGTTGACCGGGAATTTATCCGGGAGGCCCTGGAAGAGACGGACGAGGAGGGCAGGGCCGCCGCCCTTGCGGAGGAGTGGGCGGGCCGGGGGACGGAGGAGAAAAAGATAGTGGGACGGCTGCTCCGGCGGGGCTTTCCCTTCACTTTAAGCAGGAAAGTTGCAGAAAGGGCTTGTGGGCCGGAGGACTGCAATGTAAAATAAGACAAAGTGCGGAGAGGAAAATTGCTCTTTTCCTTCTCCACGCACCTTGAAAATATATATTGAGGAGTGATTACAGCACCATGAACTTTTTGACTGCAGTGCTGGCAATAATACTTGGAATTGCCGCCGGAACGGGGGCGGGATTCCTTCTTTCCAAAACTCTCGGGGCCAAAAAGATTGAAGGCGCCAGGGCCCAGGCCAGAAACATACTGAGAGAAGCCCAGACTTCGGCGGAGCATATGAAGAGGGAAAAGCTTACCGAGGCCAGGGAGGAGATCTTCAAGCTCAGGCAGGAGGTCGAAAAAGAGGGCAAGGAACGGCGCAGCGAGCTCCAGAGGGCCGAGAGGCGCATGGAGCAGAAGGAAGAAAACCTCGACCGCAAGCTAGACCGGGTTGCTCACCGGGAGGAGGAGCTTAAGGGCAGGCAGGAAGCCCTCGAAGAACGCCTGCTGGAGGTGGAGGAGACAAAGCGCAGGCAGATGGAGCGCCTTGAGGAGATCGCCGGGATGACCCGGGAGGACGCCAGGGAGCTGCTTCTCCGACAGACTGAAGAGGACGCAAAGCACATTCTGGGCCTGAGGCTCAAGGAGCTTGAGGAGAAGGCCCGGCGCGAGGCGGACAGGAAGGCCAGGGAGATCATCGTAACGGCCATTCAGCGAAGCGCCGTGGAGCACACCTCAGAAGCGGCCGTGAGCGTGGTTCACCTCCCGTCAGACGAGATGAAAGGCAGAATCATCGGCCGGGAGGGCCGGAACATAAGGACCTTCGAAACCCTTGCAGGGGTGGACCTTATTGTGGACGACACCCCCGAGGCGGTCACCCTGAGCAGCTTCGACCCGGTCCGCAGGGAGGTGGCCAGGCTGTCCCTGGAGAGGCTTGTCACCGACGGCCGGATTCACCCCGCCAGGATTGAAGAACTTATCGAGAAGGCCGCCAAAGAAGTGGAAGAGCAGATAATCGAGGCCGGCGAAAGCGCCCTTCTGGAGACGGGCATCAAGAACATGCACTCCGAGCTGGTTCGCACCCTGGGACAGCTTAAATTCCGGTTTAGCTACGGGCAGAACGCGTTGCAGCACAGTCTTGAGGTGGCCTACATATCCGGCATGATCGCAGCAGAGCTGGGCCTGGACGAGGAGACTGCCCGCCGGGCGGGCCTGCTTCACGACCTGGGCAAGGCGGTGGACCACCAGATTGAAGGCCCTCACGCCCTGATAGGGGCTGACCTGGCCCGCAGGTACAACGAGGCGCCGGAGATAGTAAACGCCATTGCCTCTCACCACGAAGACCAGGAGGCGGCGAGCGTCTATGACGTAATAGTTTCGGCGGCCGACGCGGTAAGCGCATCCCGCCCAGGCGCCCGCAGGGAGAGCCTGGACGCCTACATAAAGCGACTTGAAAAGCTCGAAGAGCTGGCCAGGAGCTTCAACGGCGTCAGCAAGGCCTACGCCATCCAGGCGGGCAGGGAGGTCAGGGTGGCGGTTTCGCCGAACATCTCCGACGACGGCGTGGTTCATAAAATCGCCTTCGATATCGCCCGCAAAATCGAGGAGGAGATGAAGTACCCGGGGCAGATCAAGGTCACCGTCACCAGGGAGACCAGGGCCACGGAGTACGCGAAATAAAACCGGCATGAGGATACTTTTCATCGGGGACATCATGGGTAGTCCGGGCAGGAAGGCGGCCGCCGCCCTCCTGCCCCGGCTCCGCAGGGAGCTGGGGCCCTTCGACTTTGTGCTGGCCAACTGCGAAAACTCCGCGGCCGGCAGGGGCGTAACCAGGAAGGTGGCGGGCGAACTCTTCGCCCTGGGTATCGACGGCATGACCGGCGGAAATCACATCTGGGACAAGCCCGAGGGAGCGGCGCTGCTGGCAGAGGAGCCAAGGATAGTGCGTCCCGCCAACTATCCGGAGGAGTGCCCCGGCAGAGGGCTGATGATCCTGGAGAAAAACGGACTCCGCCTGGCGGTGGCAAGCCTCCAGGGAAGGGTCTACATGCCCCCCATGGACTGCCCCTTCAAGAGGGCGGACGGCCTTCTGGAGGAGGCGGGGGAGACGCCGCTTTTCATCGACTTTCACGCCGAGGCCACGTCGGAAAAAAAAGCCCTGGCCCACTATTTGGACGGCAGGGCGGCCGTGGTGGCGGGAACCCACACCCACGTGCAGACCGCCGACGAGCAGATCCTCCCCCGGGGGACGGCCTACATCACCGACGCGGGTATGACCGGGGGGCACTTGAGCTCCATAGGGATGAAGCTTGATACCGTAATCCCGAAATTTTTAACCGGGATGCCGGCCAAGTTCGAGGTATCGGGCGACGGCCCCGCCCTTAACGGTATTGTGGTAACCCTGAACGACGCCTCGGGCCTGGCTGAGGAAATAGTAAGAGTCAACATAAGTCCTGAAAACTAAAAAGACGGGCGGAGAGATTAACCTCTCCGCCCGTCTTTTTTTAACTTTAGCAGATCCTGGGCAAAATCTCCCCCCAGGGCTTGTCCACCAGCCTCTCCCCGCCGATTAAAGTCCTCATGGAGACCATCCCTGCGGGTTCCCCCTCCGCCACCTCGCCGATGACGGCCGCCTCCCCGCACAGAGGGGAGGCTTTTAGCAGCTCCAGGGCTTGTTCGCAGTCGCTGGGGGAGACGGCGATGGCCGCGCACCCCTCGCAGGCCAGGTAGAGGGGGTCGAAGCCCAAAATGTCGCACAGGGACTGAACCTGCAAGGTTACGGGAATTGCGTCCTCATTTACCGAGATGTGGAGCCCCGCAGCTTCCGCCCACTCGCAGAGTACCGTTCCCAGGCCGCCCCTGGTGCAGTCCCTCATGGCTTTAAGGCCCTCCAGGGGGAGCAGGGGCTTAAGGGCGGGCCAGAGAGGGGCGCAGTCGCTCTCAAGCCCCTCCACGGGAATGTTGAACCGGGCGGAGGCAATGGCGGCGCCGTGGCGGCCTATGGACGTGGTAACAATAATCCGGTCGCCGGGGCGGATTTTTGCCATGGAGGGGGGGCTCTCAGGCAATACCCGGCCGAAAGCCGTACCGGTGAAGACCATGCCCTCCAGGGTCCCCGCCGGCACCACCTTGGTGTCCCCCGCCGCCAGGGTCATCCCCAGCCCGCCGCAGACAGCCGCCGCGCTCTCCATGTAGAGGGCGACTTCGTCCATGTCCGCCCCCTCTTCAATTATCAGGCCGAGCCCCAAAAAATCAGGCGAGGCGCCCCGCACGGCCAGGTCGTTGGCGCAGCCGCACACGCACAGATGCCCCAAATCCCCGCCGGGGAACTTTCTGGGGGAGACGGTGAAGCCGTCCACGGTCATGGCGTACCCGCCGGGCAGCAGGGCCGCGTCCTCCAGCTCGGGGCCTATCCCCCTGGACCGGAAGGACTCAAGCAGGAACGACACAAGCTCGTCGCTCTGCCGTCCGCCGCTGCCGTGGCCCAGGGTTATTATCCTGTCCTTCATTATGCGCCCTCCCTGTGGTACCGAAAGTAGGCGCCGCAGGTCACCTCGCTGGAGACCATGCAGGGCCCAACGGGGGTTCCGGGAGTGCAGGCAGATCGAAATAGGGGGCACTCCGGGGGGGTTGCCTTCCCCATGAGCACCTCCCCGCACCGGCACAGGGGCGGCGGCGTCCCGGCCTTCAGAGTGAGGCTGAATTTTTTCTCCGCGTCCAGCGCCCCGTACTCCTCCCTTAAGGCGAGCCCCGAATCCGGGATGACGCCTATTCCCCGCCAGGCCGTATCCCTTGTCCGGAAGACTTTTTCCATCAGTTTAAGGGCCTTGGTATTGCCCTCTTTTTTGACCGCCCGGCCGTAGACGGACCGCAGGGCCGGGGTCCCGGTCTCGCACTGCCTTACAATCTCCGCAAGGCCAAGGAGTATCTGCTCCGGCTCAAAGCCCGCAATCACCCCCGGAAGGCCGTATTTTTCCGGCAGGAAGCGAAAAGGTTCGTGCCCCAGGATAACGCAGACGTGGCCCGGAAGAAGAAAGCCCGACAGCCTCAGGTCAGGGTCTGATGCCAGCAGCTCCACGGCGGGGGGAGTCCTCTTGTGGAAGGAGAGGATGGACAAGTTTTTTAGCCTCCGCGCCAGGGCCTCTTCAGCCATGGCCGCCGTCGCAGGGGCCGTGGTCTCAAAACCGGCCGCCAGGAAAACTACCTCCCTACCGGGCAGTTCTTCGGCAAGGGTGAGGACGTCTACGGCGCTGGTTACTATTCTTGCGTCAAATCCCAGGGACTTCTTAGAGGCCAGGGATCCCCCGTCGCAGGGTACGCGGAACATGTCTCCGTAGGCGGCCACCGTCGCGCCCTCGTCAAGCAGGGCCAGGGCGGCCTCGATCTCACCCTGGTCGGTGACGCATACGGGACAG
>JAAYQT010000174.1 GCA_012519165.1 Synergistaceae bacterium | reverse complement strand
GTCCTGACCGTCCTTCTGGCGAAGAGGGCGAACCCCGTTGAGGCGGCAAGCAGGAAGAGGGAGACCAGAAGAACGGAGAGAAGGACAAGGCCCTTTCTCTTGCGTCTAATTTTTTTAGTCGGAGGGCAGGCGGTCTTCATAAAAGAACTCCTCCTCCCCGTCGGCAATCTTTATTCTCACCCCGGCGGGCCGGGAGCCCGAATACTCGTCGCTCCACTCTCCTGAACGGGGCGGCAGAACTGAAAACCTCAGGGAATCGAAGCCCGGCCCCAGGAGCTTACCCTTAGCCGGGTCAAGGCCCTCCCACTCTACCCCCTCCGGGGAGGCCAGGGGGAGGACCCACCGGTAGAGGCCCGGCTTCCCGTCCCTTCCCGGACCGCCCCGAAAGACCATCCAGGCCCGGACCCCGGCCTCGCCGCCCCAGTCGCTCCAGAAGGCTAGCCGATCGTCCGCCGCCCCGCCGGGCAAATCCCTCCGTATCAGGACCGCTGCCGGCCCGTCGGGGAAGTCGGCAGGAGACAGGGCCATCTCGGCTAAAATGCGGCCCAGCACGTAGTCTGTAACCTGTTCCGCACTTCCCTCATCCCTGGCCTCCACCAGGCCCCGAACCATTATCACCGACGGGGCAAAGGCCAGGGTTGCGATCAGTCCGAAGAGGGCCAGGACCACAAGGACCTCCGCAAGGGTGAAGGCTGTCTCTCTGCGGATCCGGCGGCCGGTCAGTCGGGGAACCATGACAGGGTGTATTTTTTAAGAAAGCCCACCGGGTGGTAGGACATCTTGGCCACTCTCATCCCCTCGTCGCCCAGGTCCTCCTCCCTGTTAACGGTGGCAAATGAGGAGGCCGAGTTCTGCAGGAACATGCGGTTGATGGCCTGGTACGCGCCCCCGTAGGCGGACAGGGCCTTTTCGAAGTGGATCATTACCGTATCCTCCGCGATAACCTCGGCAATGGTGTAGGCGGCGGGAGCGCCCTTTACCTCCAGGATACCGCCCATGAGGCCCGGGATATGGCGCCACTGGGCCATCATCTCCTTAACGGCCTCCGTCTCCCTTAAAAGGGCGTCGGACTCGTTCCGCTCGGCAAGCCACTGGCGCTGGGCGTTAACCACTACCTTGCGGTCGTCGGGGCCCAGAGGGCGGTACTCGTAGTCAAAATTTTTGGTAAATTGGCGGATGTGCCCCCGCTTATTTGAAAACCGGTTTCCCTTCAGGGCTATGAGCTCTTTAACAGAGTGGAGATACTCCCACTGGGAGCGCACCTCCCGGGCGGTAATCCGGTCCCTGAGCAGGTCCGTCAGTACCCTCGCCAGGCCGTCGGGGGCGTAGTGAAGTTTTGCGGGCCCCGGAAAGATTTCAGGCATAATACTGCGCCAGTCGGCGTCCCCCCAGGGTCCCACCGGCGACCACAGCGTATCGTCGCGGGAGCGGATCCAGCACATACCCCGGGCGAAGGCCCACGACAGGCCGAAGACCTTCCGCCAGGCCCACAGGCTTCCGAAAGAGTAGTAGGAGGACTGTCTGGGGCAGGACCGGTACAGCTCCAGATAATCGTCCGCCTTTTCAAGGGAGAGGGGTTCGAATTGAAGGTTCGTCATGACAATCTTCCTTTCCTTTGTGCCGCCCATTTTACCAGAGGGGAAGAAGAAAATAAAAAGGCCCCTCCCCAACGCGGGAGAGGCCTCGGCTGCGGACTACCCGTCCATGTTATAATAATCAAAAAAAGAGGCTTGAAAATCTTTAAGGGGGGTGCGGCCTATGCTTTCAAGAGACAGCGTTGAACACATAATAAGAGTGGCAAAAAAATATGGAGCCGCGCGGGTTATCCTTTTTGGCTCATGTCTTCGGCTGCCCGAGGCTCATGCCGGCGACATTGACCTTGCCGTGGAAGGGCTCGCCCCCGGACAGTTCATGGAAATGTGGAACGATCTCACCTGGTCTGAAGAACTGGGAATGAAGAATGTAGATCTCATCCGCGCCGAAGATTGCCTGCCCGTCATGGTAATTGCGCGGGCAGAAGGGGTGGTAATTTTTGAGAGAGACCGAGCGGCAGTTTCTGCTTGAGCTTTGGAGAGTAATTGAGGAAGATACGGCGCAGGCAATGAAAGAGTACATGGCCCTGCCTGCATGGGACAGAGTTCAACTGGCGGGTATGGGTATGTTTCTCGGCGATATTTATAAAGCTGTGGAACAGTCTTTGAGGTGCATCCTCGAAAACATTGAGGGCAAAAAAATCCCCAAAGGAGAGTCCTGGCACAGCGATCTGCTTAAGCTTTCCGCAGAAACAGGCCTCATCCCTGAAAAAATCAGACGCACAATGGTTGGGATGCTAAAATACAGACACCGCATTCACCACGGCTACGGAGTCAATTTGAACGAGGGGCTGGTAAGACAAAATACCACCGAGGCTATTGATGCGTTCACCGAGTTCACGGAACACATAAAAACTATTTACCCTGGACTGAAAAAGAAATAACGAGGCGCCGGGACAAACTCCGGGGCCTCGTTATATTTTTATCAACAGGGGGTTATCCCAGGCCGAGCAACCGGCCG
>JAAYQT010000173.1 GCA_012519165.1 Synergistaceae bacterium | reverse complement strand
GCGTATGGCGATCATAACCTCCTGGAGGGAAGCCGCCATACCGTTCAGTTCCCGTGAGATGGCCGCAATTTCGTCCTTCCCGGAGTCATCAAATCTTACAGTCAGCTCCCCGGCCCCCAGCCTTTTAGTAGCCGCCTCCATGGACCGGATAGACCTGTTAAGCCCCCTGGTAATAACCGTGACCACAACGGCCACGACAACCAGGGCCACTGCGGCTATGGCAAGGAGGACGAAGGTCAGTCCCCTTATCAGCGCCCGAAGCTCGTCCACCGGGAAGAGTATGCCAAGGGAAAGGCCCCGCCTGGTGGCGGAATAGAACATTTGCTTTTCCTCGCCCATGTAGGAGTAAAGTTCGTTACCCGCCCCGCCGGCGATCATTTTTTTACCCACGTTTCTCAGTGCATCAGGGAATTTTTCATCTTTGGTAAGGTTTGCCTTCAGAATGTCTTCTTTTCTGTGGCCGGCCATGACAGTTCCATCGCCCAGAAGCAAAATTCCGTTGCCTTTGCCGAATATTCCGAGGCTGTTGACATACTCTGTAATGCCGTCAAGGTTCATATCCAGTCCGACAACGCCCAAAAGCGAGCCCTTATCATCTTTTATTGCAACTGCCATTGTCGTAACAATATTCCCCGTGATACTGTCAGCATAGGGATCGGTTAAAATAACCCTGCCGTTGTTTTTCACTGCATCTTTATACCAGGACCGCGCCCTCGAAT
This sequence comes from Synergistaceae bacterium, assembly GCA_012519165.1. Lineage (GTDB taxonomy): Bacteria > Synergistota > Synergistia > Synergistales > Aminobacteriaceae > Aminivibrio. The sequence goes on along the minus strand of JAAYQT010000173.1, from coordinate 2,374 downwards.
CGTAGTCTTCGGGCTTTTTTCTGCCAAACCCGTCGGAAAACTTGCCGGTGGGTTCATGGCCCATGTACAGGAATAAAATATCATCCCCTTTCATTATGGAGGTAAGGGTCATTACTATTTTTTCCACTTCTTCTTCCCCAACTGCGCCCTTTCGGGTCATTGAGTCCCGTATGGCTTCAGCGGCCGTCATTAACACACCCTCAATCCTGTCCAGCTTTCCGTCAATATTTTGGGCTGCGCTTCCTACAACTTCCATTCCGGCGTCATTCACCAGGCCTGTTAGAATGGAATCTCCCTTGTAGTATGTAATTGCGCCCATCAACGATATAACGAAAAGTACAACAAAACTTAAAAAATACAGCCTGCCGCGGATGGTCATTAAAATGCCACTTCTCCTTTTTATTGTGATTACTTACTTTCAATTTAGAATTTACACTGTTATTATTAGCGCATAGTCAATGATTAAATTTGACATGAAACTCGTAAAATGTAAATAGACATTCAACAAATAGCAACGGTCGCTTTTTCAACCATGAAATCGGGTAAGGAACTGGCCGCGCGATTATTTAGAAAATGACGCTTAAAAAACGCCGTCACGATTTCAGACTATGACAGGGAAAAAATGGTATCATGACAGGTATTCCTGAAAGATTTTATTCGTGCGGAGGGGGAGAAGTAATTTGACTGACCCGGCGGATGTTTACCGCAGCAGAAGCGACGTTGAAAGACTGTTCGTTCAGGGCAGGCTGAAGCCTCTTTTGGAGGCGTGGGGAATGACGGCCAGTGCGGGAGGCTTCTGGCTGAACATGGCCCTGTTTTTTCGTTGGCTTACCATGTTCCCGAGGCATGCCCGCAGGGAGGCGGAGGTAGCCATTCTGGCGGCAGGCCCCGGAGAGAAGGCGGAGCGCCTGGTAACCAGGCTGATGGATACCATGGAGTACTTAAACTCCCGGTACGGCTTCCTTACCAACGGCAAAGAACTTAGACTCTATGAAAAACGGCCCGGAGAAGAAGTAAACCTTCGCATCCAGTTTGATGCGGACGAGTTTGACCTGCACTGCGGCGAGCTGAAGGTCCTCCTGGGGCTGCCCGTCGACGAGCCGCCCGCCGAAACAGTGGAAGCTTTCGTTGAACCGCAAACTCCCGGCGATGGAGAGGAAAGGCCCGTAACGGAAGGGCCCGCCGCTTTGCTTTTCGAACCTGAAGAAGACCCGGAGGGCGAAGAAGAAAAAGGAATGAAGGTTATTGCCGTCTACCACAACAAGGGGGGCGTCGGCAAAACCACTATTGCGGTGAACCTTGCGGCGGCTTTAAGGCGCAAAGGCTACCGGACGCTCCTGGTGGACATGGACGCCCAGGCCAACGCCACCTTTGCAACGGGGCTTTTAAAGTTTCAATTTGAGGAGGACGACGATATTCTGCCCCGGTACGTGTACCACGTTCTGGCCTCCGGGGAGTTTGACTTTATCCCTGAAATAGCAAGAAAGTCGGCCGGCTTCAACACTCCGGAAATCGACGTGATCCCCTCTCATATTGACCTCACCAACCACCAGAACAACCTTATCCAGATGGGGGCAAGCCGCAGGCGCCTCACCGCCAAACTGGAAAGAGTAAAAGACGACTACGACTACGTCATAATAGACACACCGCCGGCAAGGGACCTCTACGCGGAAATCTCCCTTACGGCCGCCGACTACCTGATCATACCGTCAGACCTCAGACCCTTTGCCAACCAGGGGCTTAACAACGTAAAGCTATTTATTGACGCAGTAAATGAAAACAGGCGAAACTACAACGAGCCGCCGATTCAATTACTGGGAGTGCTGCCGTCCAAAATTTCCACCAATGCCCAGTACCAGAAACACACCCTCCCCCGGCATAAAAACACTGTCCGGTCAAAGTACGGCCTTCCCCTACTGGAGACCATGATCTTAGAAAGAATGCCCCTTGCCTCGTCCCTGAGCCGAACGGTAAGCGAGGGAGACATGGACGTTCCCGATCCCAAGTCCATCTTTGATTTCTATGAGGCAGAACGCACCGTCTCCGCAAAAGAAGCAGCCGGAAACTTTGAAGAACTGGCGGCGGAAATTATAAAAATAACGAGGGGCAAGCCATGAGATACCAGCTTATCGACGTGACTGACATAACTTCCGACGCGCCTCTGTCGGACTTCAGCGAAGCTGATGTAGAAAGGCTCGCCGACGCCATTCTTGAAAACGGCGGCCTGGTCAGGCCCCTCCTGCTGGAGGCCGCAGGGCGGGGGAAATACGAGGTGCTGGCGGGCCATATGGAGTACTGGGCCTCGGTCAGGGCCAGGGAGAAGAACCCCCGCAGGGGAGAGATGATTAACGCCTTCGTTGTAGACCGGACTTCG
>JAAYQT010000020.1 GCA_012519165.1 Synergistaceae bacterium | reverse complement strand
TCCCTTGCGTCGCCCGAGTGGACCACTTTGCCCGTCTGGAGGACGTAACCCCTGTCGGCTATCTCCAGGGCCTCCTGCACCATCTGCTCCACTATCAGGACGGTGATACCCCGCTCGTTGATCAGCTTTACCGTCTCGAAGACCTTCTCCACCAGGCTCGGCATGAGGCCCAGGGAAAGCTCGTCCAGCAAAATGAGCTTGGGGCCGGACATGAGCCCGCGGGCGATGGCGCACATCTGCTGCTCGCCGCCGCTCAGAGTTTCTGCTGTCTGGAAGCTCCTGGTCCGCAAAATGGGGAACAGGGTGTACATCTCCTCAAGCCTGTTGTCTATCTCTTCGCGGTTTTCCACGGAAAAAGCCCCCAGCTCCAGGTTTTCCCTGACCGAGAGCCTGGGGAAGAGCCTCCGCCCCTCGGGTATGTAGGAGATCCCTTTTCGGATGTTGACCGACGCCGGGGAGCGGGAGATGTCTTCTCCCCCGAAGAGGACCTGACCCTTTGACGGGTGCATAAGCCCGCAGATGGTCCGCATGGTGGTGGATTTTCCCGCGCCGTTGGCCCCTATTATGGCAACAATCTCCCCCTCCTTTACCTCCAGGGAGACGCCGTGAAGCACGGGGACGCCGTCGTAGCCGCTGTGGATGTCCTTAACCTCAAGCATGGCGGCCATCGTCTTCTTCCTCCTTTGAAGCTGACTCTTCCTGCAGCCTTCTGCTGTACTTCTCGCCAAGATATGCCCGAATGACCTCAGGATCGTTGGCTACAACTTTGGGCTCGGCTTCGATAAGTTTTTCTCCGCCGTTCAGTACCACTATTTTATCGGCGATGGGCATAATGGCCTCCATGATGTGTTCCACCATAAGAATGGTGATGCCCTCCTCCCTTAATCTAAGGATGACGTTGACCATCTCCTTGACTTCTGTGGAAGTAAGGCCCGCCACCGACTCGTCCAGCATCATCAGCTTTGGCCCCGTAGCCAGAGCCCTGGCCACTTCTAGCCTCTTTTTATTGCCTATGGTCAGCCCTCCCGCCCGCTTGTTCATGTTAGGCGTAAGAAAGCATACGTCCATGCACCGTATGGCGATCTCCAGGGCCTCGGCGGGGTTGGCCGTCCTCATGTAGGCCCCCACCAGGATGTTCTCCAGAACCGTCATCTCTTTGAGGGGCCGCACCACCTGGAAGGTCCTTGCCACTCCCATGCGGGCAATTTTCCACGACGGCCAGTCCGTAATCTCCCGCCCCTCCATGAAGATGGCGCCCGCCGTGGGCTTGAAAAGTCCCGCCGCGCAGTTGAAGAGGGTGGTCTTGCCGGCGCCGTTGGGGCCTATGAGGCCGACGATGGTTCCTTTTTCCACCTCGAAGGATACGTCCTTCACCGCAGCCAGGGCGCCGAACTTTTTAGTAAGGTTTTTTACTTCAAAGAGGGCCATTACTCATCACCCCTCCCGCTCTGCCGGTCGTCGTCTTTCGCGAACACGGCGCTGATAAGCCCCATAATTCCCTTGGGCTGTTTTATCATGGTGAAGATGATAATAAGCCCGAAGATAATAAGGTCCACGCCCGAGCCAAGGTGGGAGAGGTAGGCCCTGGTATACTCCTGCAGCGGAATGAGCACCGCCGCGCCGAGCAACGGGCCCC
>JAAYQT010000172.1 GCA_012519165.1 Synergistaceae bacterium | reverse complement strand
CTAAGAAGGCGGGAGGAGGCCGGTCCCGATATCAGAACGATCAGGCCCGCCCACGGGGCGTTCTCCCATGCGGCGTCAGAGTAGACACCTTGATGTTCCATGAAATCTTAATTTTTTAGCCCTTAAACTCTCTTTCAAGTATACTGTAGCGGATAGGGGGCCCGCCATGAAGACTTTTTCATTCAAAAGGGAGTACTACTCCAGGAAAATTGAGCTCTTCTTCCGCCGCCAGGCGGTGGAAACAGCGCTTATCATCCTTATTTCGGCGTCCATAGTGGTGGCCGTCGCGTCTTTGCTCTTCGACGACGACTGGCTGGAGGGGCTGAACCTCGCCTTTTCCGTCCTCTTCGCCGCAGAGCTGACTGCCCGCCTGGTTACCTACGGCGGCCGGGGCAGGGATTATCTGAAGGACTGGTGGATGGACTGGGCGGCCACCATTCCGTGGGAGATGTTTTTGGCCTTCCTCTTCCCCGGCGGGGGCGCGTCCATGCTGCGCCTGCTCCGCCTGCCCAGGATCTTCCGGCTGTTGCGCTTCCGGAGGGTAAAAAGGACGGAGGCGGCCCGGTGGGCGTCCTACCGGTTCCGCCGCCTCATGGAGGTCTCCATCTGGCGGCAGTCCCTTACACTGCTGCTCGTTTCCATGGTCTTCGTGTGGTTTTTTACTCTGCTGCTGGACAGGGCGGGCCTGACCTCCGACCACGGCGGCAACTTCTGGTTCTCCCTTATCACCATGATCAGCTCCGACAGCATCTTTGAGGTGGCGGGGCAGGACTCCATGGTGAAAGGGCTGGTGCTGCTGCTTTCCTTCATCGGGATTATACTGTTTAACGGCATTCTTATAGCCATCATCATCGGTAAGCTCATGGAGCGCCTGGAGCAGATGAAGGACGCGGGCGAAGTGCGGGAGCGGGGGCACATCATCCTGCTGGGGTGGAACGAGTGTATCCCCCACATCCTGAACGAGCTTGAATCCTTCTGCGTTACCGAGCGAAAACCGCCGGTGAAGGTGGTGGTGATGGGGGAGAACCCTCCCTATTCCTCGGGGTGGGGGCTTTCGTCCAGCCCCTACGTAAAGGTTATAACAAGAACGGGAAGCTTCCAGAACGAGGAAGCCCTGGAGCGCATCTCCGCCCACAAGGCGGCGGCAGTAGTGGTTCTGGGCGAGACCTCGGACGACAGGCTGCTGTCGGAGCGGCTTAACGACCCCATTGTCACAAGGACTCTTCTCTCCTTCGAGACTCTGCTGGACGACAAAAAACAGGCCAGGCGGGGGCCCGCCCCGGTGACCATACTGAACTACCTGGACTTGGGCAACAGCCTTCACGTCACCGATTTTCTCCGCCCCTTCGGCCCCGGCAATGCCAGGATCTTTTTCAACCCCCTATTTTTCATCGGCAGCCTCATCTCCGCCATGTGCCTCAACCCCTACGCCGAGGACATTTTCAACGAACTCCTTACCGCCGAGGGCAACGAGTTCCACTTTGTGGAGCCGCCCATAGGGCCGGGGACGGTCTGGGGAGATATAATAAACTCCTTTCCAAGGTCCGTGCCCGCAGGCTACGTGAACGGCGACGGGGAGATCAGGATGGCGCCGCTGCCGGAGGAACCTCTGCCGGAGAACAGCCGGATAGTGGTATTAAGCGAAAACAGCTGGGACAGCTCCATCTTCACCCGCCCCGGAAGGCCGGACAGGCCAAAGGGACTCTCCCTCCGCTGCCCGGGCTCGTCCCTTCCCGGGAAAAACCTGGTAATAGTGGGGGTGAACCCCAAGCTGCCCTTCATCCTCCAGAGCCTGGGAAGGCTGAATATGAAAGTAACCGTTGCCGACAACCAGACGGAGGAAGAGTTCTCCGCGTGGTACGGCGAATACTCCAGGGACCCCCTTCCTGCGGGGGTTTCCTTCAGGGAGTGCCGCTTCCGGTCGGAGGAGGAGATTTTGGGCGCCCTCGACATGGCCGACACGGGCATTATCATCCTTTTGGCCGACGGACACCTGCTGAATTCGTCCACCCCGGACCGCATCGACGCCGAGACCGTATCCCGGCTACTTCTGCTCAGCAGGCTCATCGATAAATCCGCCTCCGGGGACGTTAGAATTATTGCGGAGACCCTCACCGTGGATACGGAGGTTATCGTCCGCAATATCCGGAACTGCTCCAACGTAATAGGCCCGCTGACCATAGGAAGGCTGCTTACTATTTTTACCTTACAGCCTGAGTTCGAGCCGGTCTATAAAGCTCTAATCCAGCTTGGGGAGATTGATTTTATATGCTGCCCCGCTTCGGAAGCCTTGCGGGGAGCGGGGGAGGCCCCCGTAACTTTCGGGGAGCTTATTGCAGTAGGGGATAACGGCGCGGTCCCCATGGGTTGGGTGGCTCCCCCTGAAGGAGCGGACATAGAAGGGGACAGGGACGGTCTGAGGCGGGCCGCGCCCTCCGTGGTGTTAAACCCGCCCAAGGAGAGCGTGTTGCCGGAGGGCGCGGAGATTATTTTCCTGAAAAGGGAAGTTTGACGGTTTAAATTCCCCTGTACATGTACTCCTTCAGCTCATCGTCGGACAGGCCGCCTAACCCCAGGGCCTTAAGGTCCCGGGCGCGGGCGGCCAGGTCTATCCCCGACAGGGAGGAGCTGAGGTGGAGGACTGCCCTGCACACGTCGGCGGGCAGTCCGTACCGGTCCAGCAGCTCAATAAGGGGAATGAGCCCCGCGCACACGTCCTCGGTAAGGTACCTGTGGTCAAAGGCCTTGGGAAGCTGAGCCTTTGCAAGGCCTTCGTTGCTGCGCATGATCTCGAAAATCCGTTCGCCCCTGGCGCCCTGGTACTCGTACCAGTTAAGGAAGATCTTCGACCAGGGCTCCAGCCAGTCCACCAGCGACGTGCCCGCGAGGGCCATCCGCTCCCGGTCCATATCGTCAAAGGCCCGCCCGGCGGCTTCGCCGAAGGCCCGCAGATGCTCCCCTTCGTGGTAGAGAAATACGTCCGCCGCCTGCTCCACGTAGGACGGGTTCCAAACCACCACCCCGGCGTGGATGGGAACGCTGGGGTTTGACACCCCAAGGCCGAAGACGCTATCCCACAGAACTGCCTCGGGGTAGACCCGGTGGATGAAGTCGATCATCTCCCTCCCCTTTTTGCCCGGGAAGGAGGCCATGCCCAGCCCCTTCTTGTAGCAGCCTATGGACACTTTGTTTCCGTCGAACTTCCTGCCGGCGTAGATGGAGTTGTTCATCTCCATCACTGCCGTATCGGCCCTGTTGCCGTGCTTTCTCAGGGTCTGGAGGAACTCCACGCTGCCGTACATGTAGCCTGAAGCCAAAAAGACCTTCTGCCCGGACTTTAACAGGGGGGCGCAGGCCTCGGCGACCTTGGCCTCTCCGTAGGAGGGAACGGCGGACACAATAAAGTCCGCGCCGTCCAGGGCCTTTGACAGGTCGGTTCCCGCATAAGCCAGGGGGGCCCTTCCGCTGGGGAGCCCGTTTATTTCCAGGGACTCCACCTCGATGAAGCCCTTCTCCTCCGCGGCCCTGATCGATTCCCCGAACTCCGGGAATTCAAACAGTCGCGTCTCATGGCCTAAAAGGGCCAGGTGGCCGGCAGTGGCAAGCCCTATGTTGCCCGTTCCTATTACCGCAGCTTTCATGAAACTTCCTCCCGATTCTTAATGCGTCACATAAAGGCCGAGGGCATAAGCATCTTGGGCAGGAAGAGGAAGAGGTCGGGGAAGATGATGCCCAGGATAATCACGCCGAGGGCCAGCAGCAGAATTGGCACCGTGGCCATGAACGCCCTCGGCACGCTGATTTCGCCTATCTGGCAGGCGATGAGCAGGCAGATGCCGTAGGGGGGAGTAACCTGGCCCAGGGCCAGGGTTAGGCACACTATGATCCCCAGGTGAATAGGGTTGATGCCCGCCGCGTTACCCATGCCCTGTATGATGGGCAGGAAGATGATGATGCTGGCCACGGGGCTCAGGAAGGTGCCTATGATCAGCAGGAAGATCACCAGCAGGGTATAGATGCCGTAGTAGGACGTGGTAATCCCCAGCATGTAGTTGGCTATCATGGCAGGGGCGTCAAGGTAGGCGATGAGCCAGCCCATGACACAGGCCGTGGCCACTGCAAAGATGGAGAGGGAGTACATTACCACGCCCTCGCCGAAGATGGAGGGGATCTCCTTCATGGGGCTTTCCCTGTAGACGATGTAGACCAGGATGATTCCGATCAGCAGGGCCACGGCCGCCGCCTCGGTGGCGGTAAACACGCCCGCCGTAATGCCGCCCAGGATAATCAGGGGGATGGTGAGGGGCGGTATGGCCTTCAGAGTGGTGGTCACCTTATCCTTGAAGGGCATCCTGGGAAGTGCCGGGTAGTCCCTTTTCTTGGAGAGGTAGTAGGTGTAGCCCATCTGGGTAAAGCCTATAAGTATCCCGGGCACCACGCCTGACAGAAAGAGGGCGCCCACCGAGACCTGCCCCATGGCGCCGTAAAGCACCATCATGATGCTGGGGGGGATGATAACGCCCAGCACCGAGGAGCAGGCGGTGATTGCCACGGTGAAGTCCTTGTCGAAGCCGCTCTTGAGCATGGCGGGGATCAGCATTCCGCCCACGCCGGCGGTGTCCGCGGCGGAGGAGCCTGAGAGGCCGGCAAAGAGCATGCTGACCAGTACGTTCACGTGCCCCAGGCCACCCTTGATATGGCCCACCCAGGCGTTGGACACGTTAAGAAGGCGCTCCGTAATGCCGCCGTCGTTCATAAGCCGCCCCAGAATCAGGAAGAAGGGCACCGCCAGCAGGGGGAAGGAGTCGATCCCCGTGAACATCTGGTTGACCACCGTCATAAAGGGCAGTTCAAGCTGAAGGATCACCGCCAGGGAGGAGATGGCCAGCGCAAAGGCCACCGGCACTCGGATAGCTATCAGGATGAAAAAACTTCCCATCAAAAGAAGAAGGGGATCCATTATGCCTCGCCTCCCTTAAGAAAACTTTTGAACTTTTTTATATCGTTTGCAATATTCTCGATGGAGAAGAGGACCATGCACGCTGCGGAAATGGGCATGGACACAAAGAGCCACGACTTTGACACCATGATGGAGTTGAAGCTGCGCTTAAATCCCATCGTGAAGAAGATGTACCCTCCCCAAAGGAGGACAACAGCCACTCCCAGGACCAGGAAGCTTGAGAAGAGGTCGAAGAAGGAGTTTATCTTCTTCCACGACTCGGGGAAGAGGTCCACCAGAAAGTGGCTTCTCTTTCTGAGGCCCACAGCGGCGCCGAGGAACACGGACCAGATAAACAGAATTACGGACACCTCGTCAGTCCAGGGCACCGAGATCATCAGGTAGTTTCGGGCGGCAACCTGGAAAATAACGGTCACAGTAAAAATAAGCACCAGGATAAGGCAAATTGCCTGGAGAATTGCGCATAAGCCGTCGTTCAGTTTTTTTAAGGCCCCCATACGG
>JAAYQT010000171.1 GCA_012519165.1 Synergistaceae bacterium | reverse complement strand
GCGTCGCTGCTTAAAAACGGCTACCTTCAGCAGGGCGCCTTCGGGCAGGACTCATACTGTCCGCCCCTTAAGGCCATAGGCATCCTGGACGCAATCCTGGCCTTCCACGAGAAGGCGGACAGGCAGCTTCACAGGGGGTGCCCTCTTTCCCTGCTTCAAAAACTGCCCGAAGTGGCGGAGCTCAACCGACTTAGGGAGATTCCCGCAGGCGAGGAGAAGGCCTTCGAGGACCTTAAAGCGCGCCTGTTCGAGCAGATGGACGTGGTGGACCGCGAGCGGACCGCCCCCGGAAGGGAGGGGTAAGATTGTCATTTACTGAATATCGGGGCGTGGATAGAATTTCGGGCCCCTTCCTGCTCCTTTCAGGAATTCCGGGAGTAGGGTACGACGAAATAGTGGACGTGCTCTCCCCCGGCGGAGAGCAGCGAAAGGGGCGGGTGGTACTGGTGGACAGAGATTCCACTCTGGTGCAGGTCTTCTCCGGCACTGAAGGCCTTGCGCCGTCGTCCACGTCGGTGCGATTTACGGGCAAGGAGCTGGAAATTTCCCTGTCCCCCTCCATCCTGGGGCGGACTTTTTCAGGCCTGGGCGAGCCCAGAGACGGGTGCGGCCCCGTGCTCGGAGGCATTAAGCGTCCCGTCAGCGGCGCCGCCATCAACCCCATGGCGCGGGAGTACCCCAGGGACTTTATCTCCACCGGAATTTCTTCCATCGACGTGCTTCTCACCCTAATCCGGGGGCAGAAGCTGCCCATCTTCTCCGGGAACGGCCTGCCCCACAACAGGCTCGCCGTTCAGATTGCGGACCAGTCCAAACTCGTGGGGGCCGGGAACTTCGCCGTGGTCTTCGCGGGGATAGGCATAAAACACGACGACGCCGCCTACTTTCAGCGAAACCTTTCCGGCGACGGCCAGGGGGGTCACCTTACCCTCTTCCTGAACTTGGCGGACGACCCCGTGATTGAACGGATAGCCACCCCCCGCTTTGCCCTTACGGCGGCGGAGTACCTTGCCTTCGACCTGGGCATGCACGTGCTGGTTATCATGACCGACATGACCAGCTACTGCGAGGCCCTCCGGGAGCTGTCGGTGGCCAGGGACGAGGTGCCCAGCCGAAAAGGCTACCCGTCGTACCTGTACAGCGACCTGGCCTCCCTCTACGAGCGGGCCGGAGTGCTCCGGAAGGGGCAGGGGAGCGTAACGCAGATTCCTATCCTCACCATGCCCAACGACGATATTACCCACCCCATCCCGGACCTCACCGGCTTTATCACCGAGGGGCAGATAGTCCTGTCCAGGGACCTGGAGGCCAGGGGCGTCTACCCGCCGGTGGAAATTCTTCCAAGCCTCTCCAGGCTTATGAAGGACGGAATCGGCAAGGGCTATACCAGGGAGGACCACCCCAACCTGGCAGGTCAGCTCTTTGCCTCCTACAGCAGGGTCAACGAAGTCCGGTCCCTGGCCGGGGTGGTGGGCGAGGACGAGCTGAGCCCCGCCGACAGGGCGTCTCTGGCCTTCGGCGACGATTTCGAGCGGGCCTTTCTTAACCAGGAGGCCGACGAGAGCAGGGAGATAGGCCAGTCCCTGGACATGGGCTGGGACCTTCTGGCAAAGCTTCCCGTCCAGGAGCTGACCCGCCTCAGCTCGGAGGAGATAGAGCGGTTTATAAAAAGAAAAAAAGCGTCAAAGGCGGGTTAGCAGCGCTTAAAACCCGCTTTGGCCGTAACGATATGCGGGGGCGCTAACTTTTTTTCAATTTTCTCTCCTTCGAAACCGTTACAGGATTGACAATTTAAATGTATAATGAGGATAAACAACGGCCTACCGGCGTTAATCACAATACAGTCTGGCGGATGTTAAAAATGAGTACGGATAAAACTTGCAAAGACGGCTCAAACTCCCTCTCCGGGGATTTTTTTCCGGAGGGCGTCGATCCGGGCCTTCGGTATTTTTTTAAGCGAAGCGCCCTGCCCATGTTTATATCCGACCCTGCGACCCTCCGTATTCTTGCAGCCAACCCTGCCGCCTGGTCCTTCTACGGTTACCGGCCGGAGGAATTTTTGTCCATGACCGTCCTTGATATTGCAGAACGGTCCCGGGAAGAAATTATGCCGGCCATGGAGCTGGTAAAATCCGACCGACAAAAAGTTTTCTCAAGCGTCCATAAGCTGGCCGACGGTTCGCTGCGGTACGTGGAGCTGAACGTAGTCCCCCTGGACGACGATAATTCAATTTTTCTAACCAGCGTCCAGGACGTGACTGAACAGAGAGAAGCGGAGGACGAGCTCCGCAGGAGCGAGGAAAACTTCAGAACCCTGGCGGAGAGCACCAGGGACGTCATCTGGACCATGGACCTTAACGGCGGCTTCACCTATGTCAGCCCTTCCGTCATGGAGCTCCGGGGCTACACCCCCGAGGAGGTAATGAAGCAGACCCCCGGGGAAGCCCTTACGGAAGGGTCCAGAATACACCTGACCGAAGGCATGAAGAAAATTAACGAAAATATTGCCGCCGGCAGGCCCATGTTTTCCCACCATAACCGCTACGAGCTGGAGCAGCCCTGCAAGGACGGCTCCACCGTCTGGACGGAGGCCACTTTTTCGGGGATTTACGACCCCGAAGGAAATCCGGCGGGGATAATCGGGGTAACGAGGGACATTACCGAACAGAAGAAGACGCGGGACGCCCTCGACGCCGCCATGAGGGAGCTCGAACAAAAGTCCGCCCTGCGCAAAGAAGAGGCCCTGGAGCTGGAAAAGGCCGCCAGGGCAAGAAGCGCATTTTTGGTGGATATCGGCCGGGACCTGATCACCACCCTAAACGGAATTGCAGGGATGGCCGCGCTGTCGGAGGGATCCCCCGGCTCCGGGGGTTTTAAACCCGTCGCGGAAGCCGTAAGAAAAAACGGCGAGTCATTGATCGAGCTTGTGAGCAACCTTCTGGACCTGTCGGACCTTGGAAAGGGGAGGCTGAAACTCACCCCCTCCCTCTTTAATCTTGATGAGCTTGTGGACGAAATCTGCCGGGACTACGGGTCCGGCGAAAAAAAGATAAGGCTCCTGCGGGTAATCGACTCCGACGCGCCCCGGACGCTCAGCGGCGACCCGGCCAGGCTCAGGCAGATTTTGGACATCCTGCTGTCGAACGCCTTTGCCTTTACCGACGAGGGCGAGGTGGAGGTCCAGATTTCGGCCGGCGAAGCAAACCCCTCCGAAACAACGCTGACCTTCTCCGTCAGGGACACGGGCCCCGGCATCCCGCCCGACGCCCTCCCCTCCCTGTTTGAGGGCATGGACAGTCTTGAGGAGTTTATTGCCGGCTGCAGGCGCAGGTCCGGCCTGGGGCTTGCAGTTGCCAGGGGGCTTGTTAAGCTGATGAACGGGTGGATTTCAGTAAAAAGCCCTGCGGGAACCGACCCGAAAAGGCCGGGCTCCATCTTCACCTTTGCCGTGCGGCTGGGGCTACCTGCCGGAGGCCGGAAAGCGCCCCCGACCCTTACTGGCCGCCCCGCGCCGGAGGTTTTTAACGCGGAAGCCCTGTTGGAGTCCTGCGGCGGCGATAAAGAGGCCGCCCGCCGGGCTGCCGCCGATTTTATCAGCCTTTCGCTTACGGCGGCCTCCCGCCTGAGCAGCGCCCTCTACCGGCAGGACTACCGGGATGCCGCCAGGCAGGCCCGCCTGCTGAAAATTCAATCCGGCCGGCTGAAGGCGCCCCTTTTAAGGTCCGCCTCCTTCAGGATGGAAAAGGCGGGCAAGGCCGTAGATAAAGAGACGTGCGCCCCCCTGATGGAATCGCTCCTTAACGAGCTGGCGCAGCTGATGGAGGCCCTGGCTCGGCCGGCTAAAGAAACCGTCTGAAAAGGCCCGGCGAAGTAGGTCTTCGCCGGGCCTTTTTTGTTAAATCACCTGCCGCTCGGTGCGCTCAAGCTCCGCTTCCGCCGACTCGGCGTCGTACCACCGGGCGTTCCTGAACCCCAGGAAGCACTCGCTCCCCTCGGGGAGGGCGTCCCTGTGGGGGCCGTGGACCCGCACCGTCTGCCCTGCCACCTCCACGTGGTACTCCACGCAGTAGGTCATGTAGAGCCGTTTTTCCACCCTGCCCCGGACTCCCCCCTCCCCTGCCGTCCTGCCGAGGATAATTTCGTTGGGGCGGGAGGCCGTAAGCCCCTCCCCTCCTTCGGGGGCGCCCGCCACGGGAGAATCCAGCGAGACTTCGGATCCCGCGGGGAAGATCTTACCCTCCGACGCCCTCACCTTAAGGAAGTTGGACTGGCCTAAAAAGCCGTAGACGAACTGGTTTGCCGGCTGTTCGTACATCTCCCTTGGAGCGCCCGCCTGGATGATCTTCCCCATATCCATGACGAGCATCCTGTCCGACAGGGCCATGGCCTCCGACTGGTCGTGGGTGACAAAGATGATGGTGAAGTTGAACTTCTTCTGCAGGGCCTTTATCTCGAACCTCATGGACTCCCGCAGCTTCGGGTCCAGGTTGGACAGGGGTTCGTCAAGAAGCATGACGCTGGGGCTCGTGACAATGGCCCGGGCCAGGGCAATCCGCTGCTGCTCCCCTCCCGACAGGTCCGACGGAAAGGCCTTCTCGGCGCCGGTCAGGTCCGTGTGGTCCAGGGCCGTCATCACCTTCTCTCGGAGCTCGCCCGAAGGCGTCTTTTTCACCCTCAGGGGGAATGCCACGTTCTCAAAGACGTTAAGGTGGGGCCATACGGCAAAAGCCTGGAAGACCATGCCCAGCCCCCTGTCCTCGGGGGGGACGTAGAGGTTCTTTTCCTTAACGGAGACGGGCCTGTCGCCGAGCCAGATCTCCCCCTCGGTGAGGTCCTCGAATCCGGCGATCATCCGCAGGGTGGTGGTTTTGCCGCACCCAGACGGGCCGAGGAAGGAGAAGCACTCCCCCTCCTTAATCTCCAGGTTGAAATTGTCCACGGCCGTAACCTTCCCGCCGCCCCTGGTATCAAACTGTTTGGTTACGTTTTTAAGCAGAATCCGGCTCATTTTCTACAAACCCTTTCTCTCTCTGGTGACATAGCGCAGCACCAGGTGCCCCAGGATGATAATCCCTATGGCCACCGTGGCCAGCGCCGACGCCTGTACGGTGTTGCCCTCGGAGTTAATGGCATAGATGGCCACCCCCAGAGTCCTGGTAAAGGGGCCGTAGAGCAGCACCGACGTGGTCAGCTCCCTCATGGCGGGCAGGAAGATGAGGAAGAAGCCCGCGATCATGCCGGGACGGATGAGAGGTATGGTGATGTCCCGCAGGGACTCCAGGTGGGTGGCGCCGCAGGACCGGGCCGCCTCCTCCAGGGAGTAGTGCACCTGCTCAAGGGACGCCGACGCCGACTTCATGGCGAAGGAGACGTACCGGGCAATGTAGGCTATGAAGATTATCCAGATGGTGTTGTAGAGGTTTACGCCGAAGGCGCCGCTCCACACCAGTATTACGCCAATGGCCAGCACCAGCCCGGGGATGGAATAGGGCAGCAGGGAGAGCATCTCCAGCAGCCCCTTTCCCCTGGGCCTCACCTTGATGATTACGTAGGCAATCATCACGCCGAGGAACATGGTGACCACCCCCGAGCCCACCGAGAGGATGAGGCTGTTCACTATGGAGTCCCGCACCATCTTGGACTGGCCCAGGATGTACTCGTAGTTCCGGAGGGTCAGGTTCTTTAACGTCAGCGGCAGGCCGTAGGCCTTCAGGAAGCCCACGATGAAGATCATGAACAGGGGCAGGGCCACGATGACGAACAGGGAGAGCAGGCTTATGCCCAGCAGCGGGATTTTGGCCCCCCGCAGCTTGATGAGCATGGGCCTCATGCTCTTGCCCTTGATGATGTCGTACCGGCCCGTCTTGAGCACGAGCCGCTGAATGTAAAGGGCCGCCACCACCACCACCACAAGCAGGACTGACAGCGCCGCCCCCTCCCTTATGCCCTCGAAGCTGCCCGCCGCCCGGTTGATCAGCTGGAAGATCTTGGTGGGCAGGGTGAAGATGTTGTTGGAGAAGCCCAGGATGGCGGGAACGCCGAAGTGGGAGATGGACGAGATGAGGATCAGCATGGCCCCGGCGGCAATGGCGGGCAGCACCAGGGGAAGGGTGATCTTCCGGATGACGTACCACTGGCCCGCGCCGGCAATTCTGGCCGACTCCTCCAGGGTGGGGTCCATCCTCTCCAGGGCGCTTACCACCTGCAGAAAGACGAAGGGGAAGTAGTAGCAGGTCTCCACGAAGACTATGCCGCCGACGGTGTTAATGTCCAGCAGCGGCGTAGTGCCCCCCGTAAGGCTCATGAACCACTTGTTGAAGTACCCCGAGCGGGGCGCCAGCATGAGGCTCCAGGCCATGGCGCCGAAGAAGGGGGGGAACATGTAGGGGATGGTGAAGAGGGCCTTCATGAAGCCCTTCATGGGGATGTCGCTCCTGCCTATGAGCCAGGCGTAGAAGAGCCCCAGCACAGTGCCGAAGACGGTGACCAGGAAGCCTATTTTAATGGTGTTCCACACCGCCGACAGGTTTTCCGGCTCCAGCACCACCCGGACGAACATCTCCCAGTCGGGGGCGCCCTCCTTGAAGAACGTCCTCACCACGATCATGATCATGGGCATGAGGACGGTGACCACCAGGATGAACAGCGACAGCAGGAAGACCATCCGGTCCAGCCCGAAACGCCTATCGCCCCTGGACGTCTCTTTTCCGAACATGCTTGTCAGAAAAAATTTCATGGCAATTCTCCTGTAATGTAAAGGATCAGAGGGCGAACCGGGGGTCGTCCGCTTCAGCCTCGTAAAGGGCGGGGGTCAGAAATTCCACCCCGCAGGGGGAGCCTTCCTCCGGCACTCCTCTGCCGAAGGCCTCCAGGGAGTCCTCCTGCACCCTCACCGTGTGTCCGCCCACGTTAATAAAGTAGTCGAACTGGTGCCCCAGGTAGGTCACCCGTTCCACCACGCCCCTTGCCGCGCCGCCGACCTCCCCCTCCCGGAAGATTTTTACGGTGGTAGGCCGGGACGCCATAAGCAGCTTTTCACCCCGGCAGGAGGGGGCCGCGTCCAGGGACAGGGGCGTTTTCTCCCCCTCTGCGGTTAGCAGGCAAAAACCGTCTCCCGCTCTGACCGCAGGCAGAAAGTTGGACACTCCCAGGAAGGAGTAGACCCACCGGTCCGCAGGGTTGTTCCATACGTCCTCCGGGGCGCCTATCTGGCGGATGTAGCCCTGCCGGTCCATGATCACCATGCGGTCGGAGATGGTCATGGCCGTCTCCTGGTCGTGGGTAATGTAAATTACCGTGACGCCTATGGTCTTTTGAAGGTTTCGGATCTCGTAGGCCATCTCCTCCCTTAACTTGGCGTCCAGGTTTGTTATGGGTTCGTCCAGGACAATGAGCTCCGAAGAGGAGACCAGGGCCCTCGCCAAAGCCACCCGCTGCTGCTGCCCGCCGGAGAGTTGAGAGGGTAGGCGGTCGGCGAATTCCGCCATCTTCACCAGGGCCATGGCGGCCATTGCCCGCTCTTTGGCCTCGTTTTTCGGGACCTTGCGCCGCCGGAGGGGATAGACAATATTTTCAAAAACAGTGAAGTGGGGCCAAACGGCGTAGTCCTGGAAGACCACGCCGATGTTGCGCTTCTCCGGCGCCACCGTCACTCTGGGGGAGGCCGACGAAACTGTGACGCCGTTAAGCGTAATCTCCCCCGATGAAATCTTTATAAAGCCGCAAAGGGCCCTCATAAGGGTGGTCTTGCCGCAGCTGGAGGGACCCACCACCGCCAGGTTCTCCCCCCGCTCCACATCGAGGGAGAGTCCCTCTATTACCACATTTTTACCGTACTGAACTGTTATATCCTTCATGGAGACAATGGGCATGAATGCACCTCCCGGATATGATATGCGGTCCGGGGTTTATCCCGGACCGCTCGCAATACAGCCTTAAGCTGCTCTTCCTATTTAAAAATAGAGTCGAATTTCTTCAGTATCTCCAGCTTGTCCCGGACCAGGGCCTCGGGGTCCACGGGGAGCATCTTCTTTTCCGCTTCCTTAACGTCGATAGCCCCTTCCAGCTTCATAGCCGGGTTTATGGGCATGGTGAACTCCTCCACCAGGACGGACTGACCTTCGTCGCTGATGATGTAGTCGTAGAGCTTCTGCGCCGCCTCAAGATTCTTGGTGTTCTTGATGATGGCGATGGGGCTCTCGATAATGGGGATGTCGTCCTCGGGGTAGGCAAAGCCCACGGTGGCGCCCTGAGCCATGACGGTGCGGGCTATGTAGTCCACGCCTATGGATACCTTGTACTCGCCGGCGGCCGCCTTGTTGACCACGGCGCTGGAGCCGTTTTCAAGCTTGAGGCCGTTAGCCTTCAGCTTCTCCATGAAATCCCACCCGTACTTGGGGTTCTGGATCAGCCCCGCCACAGTGAACATGGTGGTACCGGCAGTGGTGGGGTCAGTGAGGGCGATATAGTCCTTGAACTCGGGCTTGAGCAGGTCTTCCCACTTTTTGGGGACCTCGTCCTCCTTAAGTAGATTAGTGTTGTAGACGAAGCCCAGCATGATCAGCCGGGCCGACATGTAGAGCCTGTCCGGGTCCTTGAACTTATCGGGGATGTCGGCGGCCACAGGGGAATCGTAGGGCATGAGGATGCCGTCCCTCTTGAAGGTAAGGTAGTTGGTGGGGTCCCCCACCCAGATCATGTCCGCCGCAATGCCGCCGGACTGGTGCTCGGTGGCTATCTTGGTCATAACGTTGCCCGTGCCTGCGGTGTAGTAGTCCATGGTGATGTTGGGGTACTTCTTCATGAACCCCTCCCTAATGGCGGCAAGCTGGGAGTCCTTCAGGGATGAATAGAGCATTACGTACTGTTTTTCATCCGCAGCGACGTTCCCCGCAAAAGGGGCGATAACGGCCGCCAGGGCCAAAAGAACGACCAGGAACAGAGTGCGCTTTTTCAACAACATCATCTCCTTTTTTAATTCGTTCTTCGAAACTTTCAGTGATTATAACCCTAAAGAGGGACGAGGTAAACCTGCAAAAGCCCAAAATGGTTTTCGCCTCCGCTTCTACGGATAGGATATAGTATATAATGGATTGAAAACAAACTTACCGACGTTTTTTTAATTTTTGCGAATAGCGAAAGGAGAATGTTCGATGGCAAAGAAAAAGGGTCGTCTCGATTTCGTGAACATGAAGAAGAACGGTGAGCAGGTCACCTGGGTCACCGCCTACGATTTCCCCATGGCCAGCTTCGTCGAGGCCGCGGGGATCGACATGATCCTGGTGGGGGACTCCCTGGGGATGATCACCCTGGGCTACGACAGCACCATCCCCGTCACCATGGAGGACTGCATCAGCCATTGCAAGGCCGTCCGCAGGGGCGCGCCCAACACCTTCGTCATGGGCGACATGCCCTTCGGCTCCTACCAGAAGTCCGACGAGCAGGCTGTGGAGAACGCCGTGCGCTTCTTCAAGGAGGCAAACGTGGACGCCATCAAGCTTGAGGGCGGCGTGCGGGTAGAATCCAGAATAAAGGCCATGGCCGACGCGGGCATGCTGGTCTGCGGCCATATCGGCCTTACTCCCCAGAGTTCCGGCCCCCTGGGAGGGTTTAAGGCCCAGGGCCTGGACCCGGAGTCCGCCCGGTACGTCATCGAAGACGCCCTGGCAGTGGAGAGGGCCGGCGCCTACGCCCTTCTGGTGGAGGCCATTCCGCCCGAGCTCACCCAGTTTATCGCCAAAAAGCTCTCCATCCCCGTCTACTCCATCGGCGGCGGCGGTCCCTGCGACGGCCAGCTCTTGATCTGCGGCGATATGATAGGTATGTTCCAAGCCTTCACCCCAAAGTTCGTAAAGGTGTACGCAAACGTGGCGGAGACCATTACCAACGCCTTCAAAGAATACGCCGACGACGTCCGCACCGGGAAGTTCCCCGGCGAGGAGCACTGCTACCGCGTTAGGAAGGGCATGGAGGAAGAGTACGCCGCCATGCTTAAAGAGTACGAGTAGAGAGAAGGGACGGCGAGAGGACTAAATGAAGTTTGCAGAGAGATTCAAAGATGTAAAACCCTCGGGGATGCTAAAGATCTTTCAGGCCGCAGAAGCCGACCCCGAGGTCATCAGCCTGGGCATCGGCGAGCCGGACTTTGACACAGAGCCCGACATTATAGACGAGGCCGCCAGAGCGGCCAGGGCCGGCTTCACCCACTACGGCCCCGTCCAGGGGCTGCCCGCCGTGCGCCAGTCGGTGTGCGACTACTGGGACCGCCGCTACGGGCTGAAATCTACCCCCGAAGAGGTTCAGATTATGGCGGGGGGCATCCAGTCCGCCTATTTGGCCCTCCAGGCGCTGCTGAACCCCGGCGACGAGGTAATCACCGCCGAGCCCTGCTTCGGCCCCTACTTTGACCAGATCTACCAGAACCAGGGCAAGGTTGTCCATCTGGCCACAACCGCCGAAGAAGGCTTCATGCCGTCGGCTGAGTCTCTTGAGCGGGTTATTACCCCAAAATCCAGGGTCCTCATGATCTGCTCCCCCAGCAACCCCACAGGGAGGGTAATGGACAGGGCCAGGATGGAGGGTATAGCCAAAGTTGTGGAAAAGCACGACCTTATAGCGCTCTCCGACGAAATCTATGACGCCCTGGTCTACAAGGGGAACCACATACCCTTCGCCTCCATCCCCGGCATGAAGGAGCGGACCCTCACCATGGGCGGCCTCTCCAAGAGCCACTGCATGACGGGCTGGCGACTGGGCTACGCCATAGGCCCCGCGCCCCTCATCAGGGTCATGACCCTACTGGGGGCAAACCAGACCTACGGAATTAACGTCTCCGCCCAGATGGCGGCCAAGTACGCCCTGGACAACCACGACCACAAGACTGCGGAGCGGGCCAAAATCTTCTTCGAGCGGCTCTCCTACTGTTCGGACCGGCTGAACGCCATGAAGGGCATAAAGTGCGCTCCCCCCGAGGGGGCCTTCTACCTCTTCCCCGACGTCACCGGCACGGGCCTCTCCAGCGAGGACTTCGCCTGGAGGCTCATCAGGGAGGCCAAGGTAGCCGTCCTGCCAGGCGGCGCCTTCGGAGAGTGCGGCGAGGGCTACGTAAGGCTTGCCTGCACCAGGTCCATGGACGACCTGGTAAAGGCCATGGACAGGGTCGAGGAGTTTGCGAAGGGGCTATAGGGCCCGGACGTCACGTTAAAAACGCGGCCCCCCGCTATTATGGGGGACCGCGTTTTTTTATGGGGTAGACTTTACAGACCTGCTCAAAGGTCCTCTTCTGCCTCCCCGTCTTCTATCACAACCCGCCTCTTTGCCGCCACGAAGTTTTCTGTTTCCCCCAGCGCGGTTTCAGGATTTAAGCAGGATCGTGCAAATTCCCTTATTACAGTGTAATATTAGTTTAGGTTGTTTAAAAGCAGACTGGGAAAGGATCGGTAAATCCGGTGTAATTGCGGCGAATCAGGGCCGTTTTCATACAGGAGGACGCATGAACTGCTTTATTCACGACAATAACATAGAAGCCAAAAAAAGACAAAAGAAACAGACCAAAATTCAAGAGACGCTGATTAAAGGACTGGAGCCAGAGTATGAAAAATGGAGGAAGCAATCTCTATCCATAGAACGTTCCAATCGCGAAAGCAATGACAGGTTGGTTGATCACTTCGAGGCCTACAAAAAATTCATTGATGGAGAAGACTACAAAAAAGCATTTACGTCCCAATCCAAACTCCATTCAACGGTGCTTGAGGAGTTCATGTACTACCTGTTCCGGCGCATTCCCCATATAGAAGCCATGATGAAGCTGGGTCCGACGAGAGCCTACACCAATCTTTTCTTCGCCCCGGCCGATCTAAAAAAGCTACAGGTGGATTGCGGCATGAACGTTTATACTAAAAACCAGGATTTTGCCATATCAAAGGCAGTACATATTAGCGCGACTCCCGGAGAGTCTCCTGAAAAAGAGAGACCCAAACCCGCCGGCGAGTTAATCTTTGTTCCGGTTTTATCCATTGAATGCAAAACCTATATTGATAAAACCATGTACGAGGGAGCCGTGGCAACGGCTGAACGAATAAAACAGGGCAACCCCTATAGCCGTTTTATAGTTGTTTCGGAATTTTACGATGTTACCCACGACGTAGACCCCAAACACTCTAAAATTGACCAAATATACGTCTTAAGAAAACAAAAGAGCAGCGAAGGGAAAAGAGAGCTAAATCCTGTGGACAAGGATGTTGCCTGGAGCCTTTTCAAAGATACGCAGGAACATCTTGAGGCGCCGTGGAGCGACATGGAGTCCAGAATAAAGAGCGGGCTTATGATCTAGGCGGAAGGCGGGCTGTATTTATGAGAATCATCGATCTTTTTGCCGGATGCGGGGGAATGAGCCTGGGTTTTAAGATGGCGGGTTTTACAACCGTAGCCGCCAACGAGATAGACCAATGGGCTGCTGATACCTACAAACGCAATCACCCTGAAGTAACGGTGGTTCAGGGAGATATACGGCAAATTCAAAACTGGGACAAATTTTTACCCGACGGGCGAATACAAAATCTTGACGGCATTATAGGGGGCCCCCCCTGCCAGGGCTTTTCATTGAGCGGAAATCGCGACCCCAACGACCCCCGTAACAGTCTTTTTATGGATTTTATCCGGTGCGTAAGCCACTTTAAACCTAAATTTTTCATTATGGAAAATGTCCCCGGCCTCTTATCCATGAAAACGGCCGGCGGAGAGTCAGTAATTGAGATTATCAAAAACGAGTTCGCCGCTTCAGGATATAAGACTGATCATTGTCTACTTAACGCAGCCCTGTTTGGCGTTCCCCAGTTAAGAGAGAGGATTTTCATAATAGGGGTGCAGAGGCAGTTTCCCTTCTCCAGGATGAAAATTTTTCCGGAAGGCAAGCTTGCGGAAGATGAGTATGTAACTGTAGACATGGCCATTTCCGATCTGCCCCCCCTGGAGGCCGGCGAAGGGAAAGAATTTCAGGCCTATCCTGTCCCGCCGGGAAACGACTACCAGATATGGGCGCGTCAAAACTCCGACGGGGTATTCAATCATGTGGCAATGCGTCATACTAAAAGGCTTGTGGAGAGATTTAAGGTCATTCAAAGCGGACAGAGCGTTGCTGACGTTCCCTATGAGCACTCCGCCCTTAAGAGGGGCAATCCGTCTGTCAAATCGGGCAAGGTCTTCAGCCAGAACAACATGCGCGTCTTCGGCAACCTGCCATCCCCCACAGTGGCGGCGTCCTTCCAGAGCAACTTCATACATCCCCGCTTACACCGAAATTTCACGGCAAGAGAGGGCGCCCGTCTTCAATCGTTCCCCGATACCTACGTCTTTATGGGTAAAAGAACAACCATGTCCTGGGAAAAAAATCTCTCCCAATATCAACAGATAGGAAATGCCGTTCCTCCCCTTCTTGCCATGGCCTTGGCGGAAAAGATCAGGGAGTATTTTCGTAATATTGATAACGTAAAGGATGAATATGGCTATATGGATACAATTCAGATCCCGCTTTTTGGCGAGAGTAGCCTTAACGCCGTCCGATAGAAAGTGGATAGAAAAGCGGCCCCCGCTGTTATGAGGGGCCGCTTTTCTTTATGTTCTTTATGGGAGTTAACGTTACGGCCCTACTCAAAGGTCCCCTTAACCACTGTCTCCCCGTCCTCCATCATAACCCGCCCCTTTGCCGCCACAAACCGGGGTTTAAAACCGTCGTCCAGAACGAGCACGTCGCCGTCAAAGCCAGGGCGCACCCTGCCCTTGCGGGGAAGTTTCATCTGTTCGGCAGGGTTAGCAGTTACCATGGAGATCACCGTCTCTTTAGGTAGTTCGCCGCCCTCAAGCATCTCCGCCACAGATTCAATCACCGAGTCCAGGGGGCCAACTTTCAGCCCTACCATCTCCCCCTTCTCATTGAAGGAGGGCATGGACCCGTTGCCGTCGGAGCTTAAGGTTATGTTGGCCGCCGGTACCCCCGCCGCAAGCAGCCCCGCCACCACAGGGGCAGTGGGCAAGCCGAAGACCGGATTCTTCCCGGGCGCGGCGGTTATATCCAGATACCCTCCCCTGGTTCCGAAGGAGACGGACTCCTTCACCAGGGCCTCGCACCGGGAAATATGGGTGGGGGCGAACTGTGTTATGGGTACGTCGGTACCCGCAATGGCCTCCAGCAGGGGGGCAAGGCCCGTAGGCTCGTCCCCCATGTGGACGCACATGAAGCCCGCCTTGCCGGAGAGGATACCTCCAACCCGGACGTCGGAGACAGCCCGCCTCAACTCCTCTATTGAAGGGTGGGCGCACCGGTGGTCCGAGACGGCCAGCTTAAGGCCTATGACCTTATCGATAAGGCAGAGATCTCTGCGTATATTTCCGGTGAGGGTGGGCGAAGGCAGGCCGTAGCTCCCGGTGAGGATCCATGTGGAGAGCCCCTCCGCCTCCAGGGCTTTAGCCTTCATTAAAAGTTCCTCCAGGGCCCGGCACGTGCCGTCGGTGCCCAGCATTCCCACGGCGGAGGTGACGCCGGCTTTAATGAAGGACGACAGCTGAAGGGGGGGCGTTCTGTTTACGGGCCCTCCCTCTCCTCCCGCGCCGTTAAAGTGGACGTGCCGGTCGATTATGCCGGGCATGGTAAGACTTCCCCCGACGTCGGCCGTCTTAAGCTCCCCGGCAATGGAGAGGCCGTTGAAATCGGTCTTGCCCGCGCTCGTTACGGCGGCGACTTGCCCGCCTATTATCAGAATATCGCACAACCCCTTTGGTTCGGGGTCGTAGAGGTCTGCATTTTTAATTAACAGCATGGCGCAGTTGCTCCTTTCCGAACTTGAGTCCCGCAGAAAAAAAAGAAGAAGGCCCCCAAATTCTTTCGGGGGCCGGTGTTTTTATGCAGACTGTTTCTTGTCCGAGGGCCAGATGGCGATACCTGTAAAGCCGTAGAACCAGGCCGTCAGGAAGCCAAAGTAGCAGAGAATGGTCCAGGGGACATACTCGAAGACCGATACGCCGAGGACGGTAGACATGTAAATTCCCGCCGCCGACCAGGGGATGAGGGGCACCACCACGGTTCCCGAGTCCTCCAGGGTCCTGGAGAGCACCCGCCGGGAGATATCCATCTCGTCGGCCAGGTCCTTATACATGGTGCCGGGCACTATCTCGCTCAGGTAGGAGTTGCCGGTGCCGAGGCCGGTAAGAATGCCGGTGACGGACGCCGAAAAGACAAATCTGCCCTTGCTGGCGCCAATGAACTTCTCCTTGAGGGAAGAGCAGATCTTGCGGAAGGTGCCCGTGTATTCAAGCTGTCCGGCAAAGATGTAGGCGAAGAACACCACCACCACCGAGCCCGACATGAAGGCAAGGCCGCCCCTGCTCAACAGGCCGTCGATGGACTGAACCCCGGTGGTAATCTTGGGGCCGGAGGCCATGGCCTTTACTATGGTGGTCAGGTCGTAGCCCTGCATCATGGCGATGGGGATGGCGAGCACGATGGCCACCCAGAGCACGGGGAGGGTGGGGTAACGCATATAGGCAAGAACCAGCACCACCAGGGGTGGGACAAGGACTATGGGATTGGTGCTGAATGTGTTAGAAATGGCGTCCACAATGGTGTTTACGGTCGTCATGTCGATCTCGCCCGAGGCGCCGGACCCGACGTACCAGTACACCCCGATGCTTATGAGAAACGCGGGGACGGTGGTCCAGAGCATGGACCGGATGTGATCTACCACGTCCACCTCAGCTACCGCAGCGGCAAGCACTGTAGTATCGGAGATGGGACTCAGCTTGTCGCCAAAGTAGGCGCCGCCAACCACTGCGCCCGCCGCTGCCGCCAGGGGAACGCCCAGGCCCTCGGCAATTCCCATGAAGGCGACGCCGAAGGTAGCTGCGGTACCCCAGGAGGTTCCCGTAAGGGTGGACGACAGGGAGCATATAATGAAGGCCGCCACGAGGAAGGTTTTAGGGTTAAGAAGGTGAAGGCCCGCATAGATAAGGTAGGGAATAGTCCCCGAGACCATCCAGGCCGCAATCAGGGGGCCTACAGTGAGCAAAATCATAATGGCGCCGGTGGCCCTGGCTACCATGGGCACTACGCCTTTTTCAAAAAGCTCGTCCCAGGAATAATTATAATAGTAAACGTAGACGGCCGTGGTAAACATGCCGATGAACATAAGCAGCAGAGCCACGTCGAAACCCAGGATAAGGCGTCCTACAACGATGGTGGAGAGAATTATCGCAAAAATAAGTACTGCTCCGCCGAGAGAAATTTCCTTGTGCACTCTTTCTTCTGGCACTTCACTTTCCTCCTTGACCGATTTTCCGCCCGAAGGCAGATTTAAGAACACTTGGCAGCGTAACCGGGCCGCTATACCTGCGGCGTTTCATCACCTCCCCGGAAAGGATTGCTGCTATTTTAAATATAATGCAATGTGTTTACACTGTCAACGACGAGATTGCCCCGTCAAATTACCGGAGGCGGTAGTCAATAAAAACAATTTGTATCCTAATCCCCCCGGTGGTAGAATAAATTTTATCCGCGCCGAGACAGAGGGCGGATTCGGGAGGGGTGAGACAGTGACGGTGCGCAGACTTATTTTCTTTGCGGCATTGGTTTTATTCGTTTCACTAATTTTATGGCGCGGCAGATCCGCTGAAATAGTACAAATCGGAGTACTTTTCGATTCGGGAGAAACGTCTGAAGCAGTAATTTCGAAACAGGCCCTTCAATCTGTGATACTGGCCATGGAGTACTTTAACTCCCGCTCCTCTTCCTTTGAAATGAGGCCCGTCCCCATCTACCAGTCAGATCCCGTCTCGGCGGTAGATCACGCCCCGTCGGACATCTCGGCCCTTATAACGGGCCCCGGGGTCACTTTTTCGGCAAATATCGCAAAAATCTCAAAGGAACGGGGCATCCCCGTCATCTCTCTGGCGGCGGGATCGCTCATCCCCGGCAAGGAGAGTCTTGTCTTCCGTCCAAGGCCCGGAACGGGGGGTTTCGTACTGGGCCGGGAAGCGGCCCGCAGAGGCGTTAAAACCTACTCCGTCATCGTCAGCGGCTTTGACAGCGGCTATGTGCAGGAGTTCATAAGGGATTTTGAAGCGGGGCTGGGCGGCGTTCCCCCCAGAAGGACAATAGTCTTCGGAGAAGGCCTGGAAAAACAGATCGCCCACTTTGACAGAATTATATCCGGCATGGACGCTATGCTCCTGGCGCTGCCCGACTGGCCCGCAGTCATCGCCTTCAGGGAGCTTCGCCTTAAGTCGCCCGGCATTCCCATTTTTGCCTCCAACAGAGTGATATCCCACCGATCCCTTATGCTTGCAGGCAACCTGGGCAAGGACTTCTTATCTGCCGCCGTGCCTCCGGGGAAAAAATTTCTGGGAAGCGACGGTTTTTACAAATTTGTAACCGAGACCTACGGCGACCACATCCCCGTCTGCATACTGGCCATGGGCTACGACGGAGCCGCCATGTTAAGCGCCGCCCTGGAGGCCGCCAAATCCGCCGACCGGGCGTCCCTGGCCGGGGCTCTGTCGGGGCTTGAAAAAATAGAATCCTCCGCAGGCCCCGTATTGGTGAACGACCGGGGGGATCTCGCCGTTAAAAGCTGCGTCATGAGCCTCGAAGCCGGGGGCTGGACGCCTGTTAAAGAGCTATGCGGCCAGGGAACGGGGAGAGAAAACCAGTGAAGCGCCGGACTATCTCTCTTGGAACCTTTTTCGCCGCAATCATGGCCTTTTTCGTCTTCATCGTCCTCATTGAAGGAGGACTAGCCGCCTATTTCAGAATAAGGTCCGAGCTAAAGACCTTTACCGAATGGGGGGAGACCTTTACAAAGACCGGGGGGTATCTTCTGCAGCGCCAGGTGCGTCAGGGGGAGAATGCTGTTAAAAGCCTGACGGCGGGTATCCCTCACCACGAGGGCAACGAGATAGTCCTGGCGGCGGCGGTTTTGGACCAAAACAGGATAGACCGGGTCCTGAAGGGCCGGCTTCCCGAGGGTATTACCCTGCCCTACGAACTCATTGTCCGGGGGTGGAGGGTGAACGATCTGCTTGACCAGTTTGGAAGAAATCTTCTATCCGGGGTTATGACCGTTAACGGCAGGCAGGTCTTCGCGGTTCTGGACCTGGACTTCAGCGAGCTGGACGCCATAGCGGCCCCGGGGATCCTTCCGGTGCTTTCAACCCCCACCGGGGCTGCGGTATGGACGGGCGTATCCAGGGATACGGAAGGCCTTGCCTCCCACGTCCGGGCAAGGGGCCTGGTAGCAAAGAAGCCCGGGGCCCGCGGCGAATGGTCCATTCTGGACTCCCATTACGGGGAGCGGGTGGTCTTAAGCCAGGAGCCCTTTATTTACGGCCTTGACCTCAGCCTGGCCTACCCGCTGCACATTCTGCTCCGGCAGGCCCTCTACGGCGCCGCCGTATCGGGGTCGGCAACAGTGGCGGCGCTTCTGGCTATTGTCCTGATCTGGTTTGTATGGAAGCGGGGGATTTACAAAAGCATAGAAAAAATCAGCCGTCTGTCGGGTGAGATGGGCGCCCTGATTGCGGACCTGGACGGAACGGACCACGTAAAGGCAGCCGAAGCCACCTACACCATGGCCTCCCGGTTTTCGGCCCTGGAGGACACCTTCGTGGCGGAGATGAACGCCTTCACCAGAAGCCTTAAGGATCTCTTCCAGGTTATATCCCGCCAGCAGGAGGAACTTACCGCCTTCAACGAGGAGATGGAGGTCATGAACCAGGAGCTGGAAAATGTTAACAACCGCCTGCTGACCAGAGAAACCCTCTGGTCGAGGACTCTTGAGTTCTCAAAATCCTTCTCCATGGGAGGGGACTCCCGCCGGGCCATTCTCTCCACTCTTCACACAATCAGGAGGGACACGGGGGCCTTCGGCGTTCTTTTAGCATCGTCGGAGGGGGATCATTTCAGGCTCTTTGAATCCTGCGGGTACAACGGGGAACTTACACCCTTCGTCATACCCAGAAAGGGGATAGCCGCAACGGAGAGCATCGACTCCGGCGCGCCCCTCTGGGTGGAGGACGTAAGGCGTTACCCGGCGGCCCGGCCTGTTCACCCGGACGTTAGAAGCCAGCTGTTGGTGCCCCTCTTTCAGAGCGGGGAAGAAGAAGGAGTGCTGGAGGTAGCCTTTGACTCCGTAGCTGCAACGGACTACTTTCTTATAGAGACCCTGGCGCCGGTGGCCTCCTACCTGGGCGGACTTATCCACGGACTGAAGATGCGGAGGGAGATAGAGGCCTCCTACTCGTACCTGGCGGAAAAACTCCAGTTTGTCACCGGCATCTACCACGACGAGACTGAAAATCACATTGCAAGAATCGGCGAGTACTGCAGGTCCATGGCGGAGGAGCTAGGCAGGAGCAGGGAGGAGCAGGAAAAAATAGCGCTCTTTGCCAGGCTGCACGATATCGGAAAGTTAAAAATCCCCAGGAACATCTTATCAAAGCCGGGCCCCCTCACAGCTGAAGAATTTTCAGTGATAAAGGGGCACCCCGGGTGGGGGGCTTCCATCCTGGGGGACGCCTCCTGGCTGGCCATGGCAAGGCACATCTGCCTCACCCACCACGAAAAATGGGACGGCACGGGCTACCCCAGGGGGCTTAAGGGCGACGAAATCCCCTGGGAGGGACAGGTTGCCGCCCTGGCCGACGTCTACGACGCTCTTAGGTCCTACCGGTCCTACAAGCCGCCCTTCAGCCATGAAAGGGCCATGGAGATAATCACTGCAGGAGATGGCAGGGTAAAGCCCACCCACTTCTCCCGACACGCTCTGGCAGCTTTTATCAAGAACGCCGATACCCTGGCCGACATATTCGAAACCCTGAAGGACAACGAGCATCACCTTTTATAGCGTCTTTTGTGGACAACCTGTCCACAGTGTCCACAATTTCTGTACGGGGAAGGGGCATTATTCTGCGGCTGAACAGGGAATACAGACGGGGCTTCCGTCGCGGGCCATCTTTGCCCTGGTCTCCATGACCCTCTCCCCGCAGCGGGAGCAGACAATGGAATTTCGTATCTCGGCCATATCGGGGATAGGCTCCAGGGGCTCCCCCACAGTGAAAAGATTTTCGTCTCTTTCCTCTATCATCCGCCTGGCGGACTCCTCCCTGGTCAGCCCCTCGGGGGGAGCTTTAAGAGAGAGCCTTACTCCCTTGCCGTCGGACCGGCGAAACACGGTAAAGACGTGTTTGCCGTAATCCCTGAAGTGAAAATTCCCCTTGCCGAAGGTACAGCCTAAAACAAACTGAATAGCGTCCGCGCCGCAGGCGTCGTTTTCCACTATGGCTACCATCTCTTCATCCCTGTCCCTGGTCGCGCCCAGGAGCTTCATGGCAAGTTTTGAGGCCCGCCACCCTGTAAGAATTCCGGGGCAGTAGTGTCCGTGAAAAGCTATCAGAGGCTTTAGTTCCTCCGGAAAAACTGACTCGTCCATGGTTTACCCTCCCAATTATTTCCGATACTAAATATTACGTTTATCATATTTCGTGTTACCATCTTAACATCCTCGGCCTGTAAATCCAAGTATGACCCAGACCGCAGAGCCGCTTTAATCCGGCAAAACCGCAAATCGCCTTCGAATAATCCCTGAAATAAAAATTTATATAAATCAGTAAATCTACGGAGAGGCGCGGGCGGGCGGTAAGTTAGCATACCTTAATCATATAGTGTTAATCCTCGTTAAAGGAGGCGTTTGTATGCCCTGCAGGCTACGATTGCCGGTAATTTTGACGTTTTTTGCGTTTTTATCCCTCTGTCTTACCTTCTTTCCCGTACGCCCGTCCCTGGCCGGAGACCTTCCCTGGGTAGAATACTCGGTCCGCAGGGGCGAAACCCTGGACTCCATCGGCGAGAAGCACGGCGTTTCACCCAAGACCATTGAGCGGGCCAACGAGCTTACCGCAAGGGGAAAACCCATCCAGCCGGGAGAAAAACTTCTTGTCCCCAAAACAGACTCCGACCTTATTTCCGTCCTGGCCGAACACAGGGCCCGCCGCAGAGGAGAGACCCTGGTAGGCGAGATAAAGCCCGATAATCCCATAACAGTCCCCGTAGTCCCCAAAAAGCCCGCAGTCTCCCTTGAGGACGGCCTGGAGCCCCTCATAAGGCCCCTGGAGGGCAGGGTTACCTCTCCCTTTGGCAAACGGGGCGGACGGCTTCACGACGGCATCGACATCCCTGCAAAGCCGGGAACTCCCATTCTGGCCGCCCGGTCGGGAAGGGTAATCTTCTCCGGGGTAATAAGAGGATTCGGCAACACGGTGACCATCGATCACGGAAGAGGATTTGTAACCAGGTACAGCCATAACTGCTCAAACCTGGTCAAAAAGGGAGACTGGGTCCGTAGGGGCCAGCCGGTGGGCAAGGTAGGCCGAACGGGACGGGCAACATGCAACCACCTTCACTTCAGCATTCTGGTCAACGGCAAGGCCGTCAACCCCGAAAAATATCTGCCTAAACAATAAGCAGGATAATTTAAAAACGCCGCCGGAATATTCCGGCGGCGTTTTTTTAGTCAAAGGGAAAAATTCTTCGCAACTCCTGTATCACCATGTAAATCCTGCCTCGATCCCGGTCCCAGGCGTACAGACCGTTAGAGGCGGGCCTCCCCGCGCCGTCCAGAAAAACCATCTCTCTCATCAACGCTGTGCCGTAGCTCACCCACCCCCGCACCGGGGCGGCGAAGGGCAGAACGCCCCTGGCAACGCTCCCCGGCCAGACCCCGAAGGAGGGCAGCAGCTCCCTGGCGGTCATATCCCTAACCATTGGACCGTATTCTGCCGGCCCTGTAGAAATAAAAAAATGCTTTCCCCTCGGCGAGTCCAACAGCCTTACCATGAGCCATGCCGCAAGGGCGCCCGCAGCTTCCTCCTCCATTTTTAGAAGGTAGACGGACGACATGTAGACTGCGTCCGCTGCGACAAGAGGTTTGGGGACCTCTGAAGGCAGGAAAAAACCAGATGCCCCTTCCCAGTTAACCGGGTCGCCGCCCTTTACCAGCGCCGACAGAAGCGCCAGGCCGTTAGCGGCCCCCTGTTCAGCCGTCTGTCCGGGCAGAAACAGGGATCTCCAAAGCCTTTCGGGGGGCAGGGGCTCCGCCTTTGCCTCCAGGTCCGTCCTAAGCTCCTCTGCGGCGGCGGTCCTTTCGGCTTTCTGGCCGTACCGCCGGGTCAATTCCTCGAAACGGGTCTCCGTATCTGCGGCTGCGGCCATTCCCGCCAGGTAAACCAGGGCGGCGGCGGTTAACAGTAACCCGAAATAGCGTTTTTTTCTCAAAAAATCACCCTCCCCGTTCTTCATCAGCTATGATCAATGATTATACCCTCTTTTTAAGTAAACTGGCGTAAAATTTTGGCCATAAAAATGCGGAAGCGGCCCTTTTGATGTAAAATCATTAAAATTCTTCCTCAAAGGGCGTGAACAGGATGGCAGAAAACACAAGGACGCTCGCCGAGCCGATCCTCAGGGCTTTAAAATCCCTGGAGCCCCTTCTTGACTCCATGGAGCAGGACCTTGTCCTCCTGGACCGGGATATGAAGCATATATGGGCCTCGCCTTCCACCCCGGGCAAGTCGGGGATGCGCCTCCTGGACATGCTGGGCAGGACATGCCACTCCATCCACCAGAATTCCCCCGCGCCCTGCGACGACTGCCCCGTAATTGAAACCTTCGAAACGGGCGAGATAAGCGAGAAGACCACCTGGTCCTCTGACGGCAAAATTTTCCTGTCCCGGGCCATGCCCGTGAAGGACGACCGGGGCGAGGTCGTAGCCGTGTTCGAGTCCCGCCGGGAGATCACAAAGGAAAAACTTAAGGAGAGGGAGCAGGAGGAGCGGGAGGCCCAGTACAAGGCCATTATGGAGAGCGCCCCCGTGGGGATTTACCGGGTAACTCTTGACGGGGAAATCCTGATATCAAATTTTGCCCACGCCAGGATGTTCGGCTTTTCGTCCCCCGGGGAGCTAATAAATTACTACGGAAAGTCTTACGGCGCCTCAATCTACCTGAGGCCCGAAGCCAGACCTGCGGTTATAGAGCACATTGCTTCAAACCCGGGGGTCTGGTTCGGCAGGGAGGACGTTTTTTTAAGGAGGGACGGAACTCCCTTCCACGTTCACCTGCGCTATAGAGTTGTACCGTCTGCCTCCGGCGAGCCCCTTTTCATCGACGGCTTTATCGACGATATTACCGTGCGCAAAGCCCTGGAGGAAAAGATAGAGCGGGAGCTGGCAATCCGCAGGCAAATTTTGGACGCTATCGACGTCCACATTAACATGAAGGACGACCAGGGGAGGTTTACCTTTGCCAACAGGGCCTTCTGCGAGGGCTTTGGCTTTACGACTGAAGAGATTCTTGGCAAGACTGCAAAGGATGTAATGGGAGAACCCATAGGGCCTGATGCTTTTCAGGAAGATCTTAATTTGATACAGACCGGCAAGCCCTCCGTTGTAGAGAATCGGGGTCTGCCGGGCAGGAAAGACTACTGGTTCAGAACGATAAAAACCCCTATTTTCGGCGACGGCGGCGAAATTACGGGCCTTGTGGCCTGCGGCTACGACGTTACCTCCATAAAGAAGGCTTCCGACGCCCTGGCGGAGAGCGAAAAAAGATACCGCTCCCTTGCGGAGGATATGCCCATTTTACTTACAACCTGCCTTCCTGACGGGACAATGCTTTATGTCAATAACTCCTTCAGTCAATGGTTTGGAAAAGATCAAAATGAAATGCTGGGCCTCTCCTTCAGGAATCTCCTTCCCGGTGACCAGATTAAAAACGTCGAAAAGGGTTTTATGTCCATTACCCCGGATAACCCGGCCTTCGACCATGAACTATGGCTTTACGGTCCAAACGGCGCCAAGGCATGGCAAAAATGGATTAACAGGGGATTTTTCGACTCCGAAGGCAGGCTTCAGTTTATTCAGTCCGTCGGGGAGGATATCACGGAGAGAAAAAAAGCGGAGCTAGAAATAAAAGCCGCCCGGGACGAGGCGGAGCGGGCCAGCGCCGCCAAGTCGGAGTTTCTGGCCCATATCAGCCATGAGATCCGCACCCCTATGAACGGCGTTATGGGCATGGCGGAGCTTCTTCTGGACACCGACATTGGCGAGCACCCAAAGAAACTGGCCTCCATGATCCACGACAGCGCCGAGAGCCTTCTGGGGGTGATGAACGACCTGCTGGATTTCTCAAAGATGGAGTCGGGGCGCTTCCACCTTGAAATAATACCCTTCCCCCTCGAAAAACTCCTTTACGACAGTTTAAACCCCTTCTACGCCCGGGCCAGGGAAAAAAACCTCTCCCTTTCCGTCGACGCCGACCCGAACCTGCCCCCCGCCCTTGTTGGGGATCCGGTGCGGATAAGACAGGTGGTAACCAACTTTTTAAGCAACGCAATTAAATTCACCGAAAAGGGCGCCGTATTCCTTACCGTAAAGCTTATGGAGAGGGACGGAAACAGAGTCAGAGTGAATTTTTCAGTTTCCGACACGGGCACGGGAATCGATGGGAAGTTAATGGAGCAGCTCTTTACTCCCTTCAAACAGGGGGAGTCCTTTTTAAACAGAAAATACGGCGGGACCGGACTGGGCCTCTCCATCTCCAAAAAACTGGCGGACCTCATGGGGGGAACTTTGGCCGTGGAGAGCCACCCGGGCGAGGGGGCCTGCTTCAGCCTTACCCTTGACCTTGAAGTCGCAAGCCTTTCCGAAGGGCGACAGGAGACCCCAAGGCCGGCGCCGGGTCGGGAGGCTTTAAACGGAAAACCCGGCGAGAGGCCTCTCATTCTGGTTGTAGACGACAACAGGGTAAACCGGGAGCTTGTAAGGATGATGCTTGAGAAGAACGGCTACACTCCCCACATGGCGGAAGGGGGCGAGGAGGCCCTGGAGCTTTTGAAGAAACACCGCTACTCCCTTGTGCTAATGGACATCCAGATGCCTGGCATGGACGGCTACGAAGCCACCGCCGCAATCAGGGACCCGTCTTCGCCGGTACTGGACAGAAACGTGCCCATTGCCGCCCTCACCGCCCACGCTATGAAGGGCTTCGCCGACGAGTGCGTCCGGCGGGGGATGAACGACTACCTCCCCAAGCCCTTCTCCTCCGGAGAACTGCTGGAGCTTGTGGGCCGGTGGGTTTACCCTCCGGAACGACCCATGCGGCCCGAGGCGGGGCCGCCGTCCCTGCCGGAGAGGCTTTCGTCCGGCAGTTCCGTCTTCGACCGGGAGGCCTTTTTCTCCAAGCTTATGGGGGACAGGGAGGAGGGCCTCATGCTGCTTGAAATTTTCCTGGAGACTATGCCCGAGGACCTGGAGGACCTCCGCAGGGCAGTGGAGGACGGCGACGGCCCTGCTTGCGCAAAGGCGGCCCACACTATAAAAGGCGCTGCCTCCAACGGCTGCGCCCGCGAGCTGGCCTCCATTGCCAGGGCAGTCCAGATTGCCGCAGAGAGCGGGCGGTTGGCCGACGTTCCGGAGCTCTTCGTCAGGCTCCTGTATGACTATTCCCTGGTGGAGGAGGCCATGAGGAAGGAGCTGGAGTCCTAGTCCCTGAACCGGGTCCTGTATAGGGCCATAAGGGAGGCCAGCCTCCTGGCCGCATCCTGCCGCTCCGGGGAGAACTTGTCCTTTACCTCCTCCAGGGCGGCGTCCACGTCCTCCTTCCTTACTCTTACGGGGGAAGAAGCTTTCCCGGGGCCCTTTCGGTGCGGGGGGGCGGTTTTGCCTACCGCCACCCTCACGGAAGTTACCCTTACCCCTCCTACCCGGGCCGCCTCCCTGGCCAGCGAGGCCCCCCTCATGGACAGGGACTTGGCCGACGACGGGCTGTCGGCCCTAATGAAGAGCTCCCCCTTTTCAATGTCCTCTACGTAGCTTTTTTTTGCCAGGAGGGGTCCGGCCACCTCCTCCCACTTCCGCCTAAGCTCGGGCAGGGCCAGTTTTTCCTCCGCCCCCGGAGGCATTACCGAGGCCAAAAGGGCTGCCGCCGCCTCGGGTCCGCTCCTAGTCTTCCTGTAGTTCCTCACGGCCGTCCCTCCTCTGAAGGGCGTTCAGCCATACCGACAGAAGGTGAATATCCGCCGGGGTCACCCCGGAGATGCGGCCCGCCTGGCCCAGGTTAACGGGGCGGAGGGCCTCAAGCTTCTGCCTGCTCTCCGACAGAAGGCCGGGGATCCCCGAGTAGTCCAGGTCCGGCGGGAGCCTTACCCCCTCCATTTTGGCCAGCCTGGCCACCTGTCTCCTCTGGCGCTCAATGTACCCTTCGTACTTTATCTCCACCTCTAGGGCGAGGATTTCCTCACCGACGGGGGCCGCCGGAGAGGGGGAGAATTTTTCCACCAGGCCGTAGGTCACCTCTGGGCGCCTCAGCAGGTCCGCCGCGCTTACGGTCTCCGACAGGGGCGGCGATCCGGCCTCTGCAAGGGCCGAATTTAATCCATCGGAAGGACGGATCCTGGCTCCCTCCAGCCGCTCAATCTCGTCGTCCACCCTCTTCCAGGACGCCATCAGCCTGCCCCACCGGCAGTCGTCGATGAGGCCCAGTTTTCTGCCTATGGGCGAAAGCCTCCTCCCCGCATTGTCGTGGCGGAGGATAAGGCGGTGTTCGCACCGGCTGGTGAGCATCCGGTAGGGCTCATCAGTCCCCCGGGTGACAAGGTCGTCCACCAGGACGCCCAGGTAGGCCTCTCCCCTGCTTAGAACCAGGGGGGGCTCTCCCCTTGCCGTAAGCGCGGCGTTTATGCCGGCCAGCAGGCCCTGGGCGGCGGCCTCCTCGTACCCGGAGGTGCCGTTCACCTGCCCGGCGAAGAAGAGCCCCCCCACGGCCTTCGTCTCAAGGGAGGGCAGGAGCTGGGTGGGGAAGATATAGTCGTACTCAATGGTGTAGCCGGGCCGGACTATGCGGGCCTTTTCGCACCCCGGGAGGGAGCGGACCATGGCAAGCTGCACATCGAAGGGCAGGCTGGTGGAGAAGTTCTGCATGTAGACCTCCCGGTTGGACCCCGAAACGGGCTCCAGGAAGACGGGGTGGCTCTCCCTCTCGGGAAACCGGGCTACTTTATCCTCTATGGAGGGGCAGTACCGGGGACCCCTCCCGGCCATGGCCCCGGAGTACAGGGGGGACCTGCAAAGATTCTCCCTGACTATACGGTGGGTCTCGGGGCCCGACCTGGTCAGGTAGCAGAAATAGCCTTCGTAAATTTTG
The DNA here is from genome assembly GCA_012519165.1 of Synergistaceae bacterium. GTDB lineage: Bacteria > Synergistota > Synergistia > Synergistales > Aminobacteriaceae > Aminivibrio. The sequence goes on along the minus strand of JAAYQT010000171.1, from coordinate 6,201 downwards.
CCCTCGTTCCACAGGGAGAAGGCCAGGGGCTCCCCGGAGCTTCCCTGAGCGGTAAGAGAGGACAGGTCCAGGGAGTCCAGGTGAAGCCTGGGCGTGGTGTCGGTCCTCATTCTGCCCGTCTTTATCCCCGCCTCGCGCAGGGACCGGGGGAGCTCCTTCGACGGGACCTGGCCAAGGGGGCCGGAGGAAAAACTTTCGTCCCCTATAAAAACCCTCCCCCCCAGGTAGGTTCCGCCTGCGATGACTATGGCTTTCGCCTCGTATAGGGGGCCGTACCGGGTTTTAACTCCCCTTGCCCTGCCCCCGTCGACCCATAGATCCGTAACCAGTTCCTGCCTGACGTGGAGGTTCTTTTGGGTCTCCACCGCCATGGTAAAGTGGGCCGCGTAGTCTTTAAGGTCGCACTGGGCTCGGAGGGCCTGCACTGCGGGGCCCTTGGAGGTGTTAAGCCTGCGGAGGAGTACGGCCGACCTGTCCGCCGCCTCCGCCTGCTCGCCCCCCAGGGCGCTCCCCTCCCGCACAAGGTGTCCCTTGGCGGGGCCTCCTATGGATGGGTTGCAGGCCATCAGCGCCGTATTATCAAGGTATAAGTTCAGCAGGGCAGTGCGGGCGCCCATTCTTGCGGCGGCAAGGGCGGCCTCGCATCCGGCGTGGCCTCCGCCTACCACCAAAACATCGTATCTGTTTTCCGCTCCGGCCATAAACTCCGCTCCTTCAAAGAACGGGCAGAATAGCCCCGTCGTCGGCCTTCCACATCTTTCCCGGCCACTCCCGTTTCGGGAGCTCCGCTGCGGCGGCGATAACCTGCCAGCCGCTTCCTCCAAGAGCCTCGATAGTTCTTCTCCTGCCCTCTTCGTCCAGCTCCGAGGCTATTTCGTCCATCAGTATGACGGGTTTCCGCCTGAGCCTGGCCTCCGCGGCTTTGGCGGCGGAGAGCATGAGGGCTACCGAAGCCCTCCTCAGCTGCCCCCTGCTGAAGACCGCCCCGGGAGGCCGTCCTTCGGCCCGGACCTTCAGGTCGTCCCTGTGAGGGCCCACCAGGGAGACGCAGGCCGCCCTCTCTCTATCCGACCACTTCTCCAGGGAGCGGAACCAGTCTTCCTCAGCCGCCCCGTCGCCGAAGGCGCCCCCTCTTTCGTGGGAGAGCTGCAACGGCAGAACGGTTAACTCCTTAAAATTTGCAAGTCCCAGGGACAGCAGCCTGACCGCCTCCTCCCTGGAGGTCCAGATGGAAGCCGCCAGGGGGGCCATGACCTTTGACAGGGCCGCCGCGCTTTTGCCCTCCCGGAGCAGGGCGGCCTTATGACGGAGGGCCCTGCCGTATTCGCTCAAGCCCCGGGCGTAGAGGGGAAACAGAAGGGCGCAGAGTCTGTCCATAAAAGCCCGCCTTACAGAGGGAGCGCCGTCCAGGAGGGCCATGTCGCCGGGGAGAAAAGCCAGGGCGGGAACCCTCGTCCTCACCTCTGTGAAGGAGGCCCGTTTGCCGTCGCACTTTATAAGGGTGGCGCCTCCCGCAGCCATGGAGATAAAAAGGTCCTCCTCGCCGCAGAAGGCCCCTGAAATAAAGGCTCTGCTTCCCTCCCCGTCCCATGAGGGGAGGTCCCTTCTCTCCCCGAAGGGCCCCCATCCCGTGACGAGATGGAGGCCTTCGAGGCAGTTTGTCTTTCCGGAACCGTTTTTTCCCGTTACAAGGTTCAGCCCCGGGTCCCACAGGGTGCGAAGGGGCCGCAGGTTACGGAAGTTTCTTGTTAGGTACTCGGAGCACCACATGGGCTATTCTTCAGGAGAAAAATCCTCCTCCCCGCCGCCGTCTTCACTGAAGGAGCTTTCCGGCTCGGACAGCTTCATGGGCATTACCAGGTATATAAAATTATCGTCGCCCGGCCGCTGCATTATCATGTGGGCGCCGGCGCCGTTGAAGTTAAGCAGAGCCCTGTCGCTGTGCAGGGATTTCAGGCCGTCAATAAGAAAGCTTGTTCTGAAGGCGGTCTTCAGGGGCTCTCCGTCTATGACGGCGCCCATGACCTCGTCCGCCTCCCCCGTTTCCGGCGCCCTACCCGACAGGGATAGGTCCCCGCCGGGGGAGAGGTCCATTACTACCGCTTTGTTAAAGTCACGGACAATAATTTCTATTCTCTCCAGGGCGGCGTTAAGTTCGGTCCTGTCCGCCTCCAGGGAGGTGGTTTTGTTGCCTTCAAGAAACTTTTCGTAGGCGGGGAATTGAGCCTCTACTCTTCTTACTGAAAATTCAATACTTCCCATCTGGAAGAAAACCAGGGTTGACTCGGCGGCAATTCTGACCGGCGTATCGTCGGGCAGGGATGAAAGAAGCCGCTGAAGCTCCCTTATGCCCGTGACGGGCAGAAGAAATTCCCTGTCTTCGCCTGTTTCCGCCGGTAAAAATCTTGACAGGGAAAGCCTCAGCCCGTCGGTGGATACAATTCTGAGTTCTCCTCCGGCAAGCTGAAAGAAACAGGCGCCCAGGTACTTGGGAAACTCTTCGCCCGCCGTGCTTGCAACCGTCCCCTCGGTAACGGCCTTAAGCAGCTCCGATACGCTGGTGGAACAGAAGAAGGAGGCGTTTTCCGACATCGGGAGGGTGGGAAACTCCTTTGCGGGGTAGGTGGTAAACCTGTACCGGTTTCTCCCGGAGATAATAAGGCCTTTGCCTTCCTTTACCGATAGGGTGAAAATGTTTGACGGCGCTTTTTTAATAAGCTCGCCTACGGTTTTAACGGGAAGAACCGCCTCTCCCTCTTCTTCTGCAAGAGCGCCTGCGGATATACATTTTACCGATGTTTTCAGATCGGTGGCCTCCAGGCGGACTTTGTTTTCGCCCCCTTCGCTTTCAGCTTTTACAAGAACTCCGGTAAGGGCGGTTATGGAGCTTTTAGAGCTGATGCATCTTTCGGCGATCTGCCAGTACTTCATAAATTCCGTTCTGTTTATTTGAAGCTTCATTGAAATTACCTCCCCGAAGAGCATCTATTATTAGTTTTGGTTTTAGTAGCAGATATAGTAATAAGCGCTGTGTATTGTGTGGATAACCCGGCGGCGGCGCATGGCGGCTGAAATTCGGGCTGTGGATAAAAGAACGCCGGACCGTTAATGTTATACACACAATCCACAAAAAAAAGTGTACAGGCTTTGTACAAGTAAACTTATCCACATTTATACGAACTTGATCACAGTTTCCCCTCAATGGTATCCACAATTTGTTTCATCCGGGGCTGTTCTTTTACCATTTTACTAATCTTTCTATGGGCGTGAAGGAAGGTGGTGTGGTCCTTTTTCCTGAAATAGAAGCCGATCTGCTGAAGGCTTACTTCAGTAAGCTTGCGGCACAGGAACATGGCCACCTGCCTGGCCAGCGCCAGGTCGGAGGTCCTTTTCGCGCTGAGGAGGTCGTCCACCGAAAAGCTGAAGAACTCGGCCACTGCGTGTTGTATTTCATCCACGCTCACGGGGCCCCTGGCATCCTTGCGGATTACGTCCTTAAGCCAAAGAGCGGTATTCTCCTCGCTTATGGGCTCCCCGGCCAGCTCTGCGCACGCCACCACCCTGTTGAGGGCCCCCTCAAGCTCCCGGATGTTGCTGGGGATGTTGATTGCAAGAAAGTTGATCACGTCGTCGGGGATCTGAAACCGCCTCAACTGGGCTTTTTTCTGTAAAATGGCAATCCTTGTCTCCAGGTCCGGAGACTGGATATCGGTGACCAGGCCCCATTCGAAGCGGCTTACAAGCCTGTCCTCGATGCTCTGGATCTCCTTGGGGGGCCTGTCGGAGCAGATGACTATCTGCTTTTTTGAAGTGTGAAGCTGGTTGAAGGTGTGGAAAAACTCCTCCTGGCTGCTCCCTTTGTTCCCCAGGAACTGAATGTCGTCGATAAGCAGCACGTCCATGCTGCGGTACTTGGCCTTGAACTCCTGGGTCTTGTTGTTTTTAATGGACTGGATAAATTCGTTGATAAATTTTTCCGAGCTTACATAGGTAACCTTGTGGCCGGGGCTCCGGTCGAGGACGTAGTGGCCGATGGCGTGCATGAGATGGGTCTTCCCCAGGCCCACCCCTCCCCAGATAAAGAGGGGGTTGTAGGCCTCGCCGGGGGTTTCCGCCACGGCAAGGCTTGCGGCGTGGGCCAGCCGGTTTGACTTTCCCACCACGAAGGAGTTGAAGGCGTACCCCGGGTTAAGCCCTCCCCGGGAGTCGGACTGGGTAGCCGAAGCGGCCCTCTGGGCCCTCTTCTGTTCGCCCTTCCTGGTCTCGGCGCCGACCCTGAGTTCGATATCCTCTCCCTTTCCCGATTCCCGGAAGATTCTTACCAGGTCTTTAAGGAAGCGGGAGGAGATCTGCTCCTTGACGAAGACGTTGGGCACGTCCACAACTAGCGCGCCTTCTACCATTTCGGTGGGTATGCAGGTTTTAAGCCACAAATCGGCCGCTCCGGCGGGAAGGGCGCCGCCCGCGTCCGCCAGAATTTCCTCCCACAGCTGATTGAGATCGTTTTCCAAGCTTGCTTCACCTCGTGCTGAGAATGACACCATATTATCACAAGGAGCCCCTTTGTGGATAACTTGAAAAAACCATGAAAATTTGGGGGAAATCCCCGCAAAAAGTTAGCTTTCCACGAGGATAAAGGGGAGTTTTCCACAAAACTTATCCACATATGCACAAGAAAGGTTTATTTTTGTGGATAGGTAGAAATACTGACCGGGTCGCGGGGAGGGGAGTTATTATAAAATTCGGCCCCTGGTAAACAATATCCCGGCTATGCAGTAACAGGGCTTTTAGAGGTTATCCACAGTTAATCCACGGTTGTGCACAAGTTTAGTCCCCCCCTTGGCCGCCAGGGGAAGGAAAAGGGCTTGTGGACAAGGAGCCCTCCATGGTGGAGAATGAAACTGCCTTCGAAGGGCGGGAAACTAAAATCATTTATTCCGGGAGAGATGGAGAAATGGGTTCTTCGGTACTTCACGTAATAAGTCATACGGACCTGGACGGGGTGGCCGCTGCGGCCGTCGCATGGTACCGCTGGAAGGGTCTTCGGCCCCTGAAGGTCTCCCTTGCCGGCTACGGGGCGGTGGACGGCCTCATTATGGAAAGTTTGGCTGCCGGGCAGGATTTTATGGCCGCCGACCTGTTCTGCCAGGACGCCAGGACGGTGGAGGCGGTGGACCGGTTCTACTCCGAGGGGGACGACCCCTTTGTCTTCGATCATCACGAGACCACTGCGGCCCGTTACGGCGGCAGGCCCTGGCTTGTGGCCGATACCTCCTGCTGCGCCGCCGCTGTCTACTACCGGTGGCTGAGGAGCCGGGGCGTAAAGGGCCTTGAGTTTCTTGAACCCCTGGTGGAGCTTGCCAACGACAGGGATATGTGGATAAATGAAAACCCCGACAGCAGGCTGTGGAACGCCCTGGTCACCATGTGCGGCCCGAACAGCCTTTTCGCCAGGCTTGCCGGGAACCCGAAAGCGGAGCTGGAGCCCCATGAAAGGGAGGCTGCGGAGGATTTTGTAGAGAAGCAGGAGAAGCGCTTCGCCGCAGCATTGGAAAAGATCGGCAGGGGAGACAGAGAGCTTGCCTTCGTGCCGCCGGGAGCGCTGGAGTTCGGCGACGTGTCGGATTTCGGCGGTCTTGTCCTCGACCGCATGGATAATCCTCCCATGATGGTGGCGGTGGCCGCAAAGCGGTTCTCCGGCGAATGGGCGGTCTCTCTGAGAAGCCGGAGCGAAATGGCGGGAAAGGTAGTGGGAATGCTCAGGGACGGGCGGAAGATCCGGGGCGGGGGCCACGATGATTCGGCCGCCCTCTACTTTCCCCAGTCCTACTCCCCCGACCAGATCCGGGACACTATCCGGGCCGCCATGCGCACTATCCGGGACCAGGAGCGGCCTGCGGGGGTTACTCTGGGAGATTTGTTCTCCGGGGTTAAGGTGTGATAGAATCAATTTTGCAGATCCGTAGAATTTGAAACCGTCTCCGACTTAGCGCCAACAGCATCCTGCTCCACCGGGAGGTTAAAATCATATGGAGCTCTTTCTGGAACAGCTGCTCAACGGCGTGGCCATGGGGGCAATCTACTCTTTGATCACCCTGGGGCTCGCCCTGGTTTACGGAGTTTTGCGCATTTTGCACGTGGCCCACGCCGCAGTATATACGGCGGGCGCCTACGCGGGGCTTTATGTTTTTACCGTCACCG
>JAAYQT010000170.1 GCA_012519165.1 Synergistaceae bacterium | reverse complement strand
CGGCCACATTATCCTAAATGATGAAAAGGGGGTGGTCCTCTCCCCTGAAGTCTTCCCCGACCTGCTGAAGTACAGGGGCGAGACCCTGGTGGTCACCGACGGCACAACGCTCCTCGGCGCGGATGACAAGGCCGGCATTGCCGAAATAATGACCGCCCTTGAATACATGACGGTCCACCCGGAGTTTATTCACGGCACGGTAAAGGTAGTCTTCTCCCCCGACGAGGAGATTGGGCACGGAGCCAGGCTTCTGGACCTTGAAAAGTTCGGGGCGGATTTTGCCTACACTGTGGACGGAGGCGAGGCGGGGGAGATAAGCTACGAAACCTTCAACGCGGCCAAGGCCCGCGTGGTGATCCGAGGGAGGAGCGTCCACCCCGGAAAGTCAAAGAACAAGATGGTAAACTCCATCCTGCTGGGAATGGAGCTGGCGGCCTTCTTTCCGCCGGAGGAGACTCCTGCTAAAACGGAAGGTTACGAGGGCTTCTTCCACCTTCAGAGCTTTACGGGGGACGTGGAGAACACGGAAATGGACTACATCATCAGGGATCACGACGGCGAAAAGTTTGCGGCGAGAAAGGCCGCCATGGAGGCGGCGGTAAAGGCGCTGAACGACAGGTACGGCGGGGGTACAGCCCGGCTTGAGATGTCCGACCAGTACTACAACATGCACGACAAAATGAAGCCCCACATGCACATAGTGGAGACCGCCATGGAGGCCATGAGGCAGCTGGGTATCGAGCCGAAGATAATTCCCGTCAGGGGCGGAACCGACGGCTCCCAGCTGACCGCAAGGGGGCTTCCTTCCCCGAACTTTTTTGCAGGCGGACACAACGCCCACGGCAAGTACGAGTTTGTCCCCGTCTCTTCCATGGAAAAGGCAGTCGGGCTTATTCTTAAGATAGTGGAGCTGTACGCGGTATAATAATCCTTAATCCGCCCTCCTGCGATGAAATTATTTGCGGTACACGGGGGCCGTAATCCGTAATTTCGGGCTAGTTACGCTATTGAAATATAAAATGTAAATGTTATAATTTAAAACCCTAACCAAACGGTTAGGGTTTTAAATTTGCTATTTAGATTGCGAAGTATTAATAGTCTAAATTACGCAGGCTTTATTTCCAAAAATAATAGATAATGGCGTCAGGATTTACGTCAAGGGTTTTACCCTTGTCTCCACAATGTGGCCTTTGTCCGTGCGGACAGAGGATGTTTAAGGAAAACCAAAATATCCATCAGTGCAGGGGGAATATTGTTGAATACGCTTGGTTTCAGGCTGATTTCATCGTTCGTCGCGGTATCACTGATAAGCCTTCTTATTACCGGGTTGATTGCGATAACCAATTTTAAGACGGCCATAGTGGAGTCTGCGTGGAAGGAAGGCGAGGCCCTGGCCGGATCCCTCTCCCAAAATGTGGACGCATACTTGAGGAACCGGATGAACGCCATTGAGCAGCAGGCGGAACGTCGGATGGTCCGCTCCATGGACTGGAATGAGCAGGAAAGCGCCCTGGCTCCTCTCTACGACAGGTACGGCTTCCTTGACGTCTTCGTCGCCGATTCTGCGGGTGACGCCCGTTTCGTCCAGAGAAACATAGCGGGGGTCAACGTAAAGGACAGGGAGTATTTCAACAAGGCAGTCCAGGAGAAGAAAGCCTTTCTGTCCGAACCAATCCTGAACAGGACTACCGGGGCCCTTACCTACGTCTACGCAGCCCCCATAATCAACAACGGCAGGGTAGACGGGGTGCTGGTGGCATCGGAGAATCTCGAGGCCCTCGGTAGGGTGGTAGGCTATACCGTATGGGGAAAGTCGGGGTATTCCTATATGACAGACCGTAGCGGCATGCTTATAGCCCATCCTGTTAAGGATTTCATCGGG
>JAAYQT010000169.1 GCA_012519165.1 Synergistaceae bacterium | reverse complement strand
CCTGGTTGGATTGTCGGCCATGCACTCCGGCTGGTTCCCCGGGTTTGCCGTTTCCATTATCTTCCTGAGCATAGGAATTTTCATGGGCTTTCCGCCCCACGCCCTCATCCTCCTCACCGGGTACGTGGCCAGTACGGGCCCCTGTTTCGCCGATATGGGCTACGACCTTAAGACCGGATGGATGATTAGAGGGCGTGGCGCTGACGTGGCCTACGAGCTGGACGGCAGGCGCCAGCAGCTTATCTCCGAGCTTGTGGGCGCCTTTGTGGCCGTAGGCGTAACCGCCCTTCTGATGAACATGCACTTTAAGCTTGACATGGTCCCGCCCGTGAGCAGGGTTTTCGCCGCCACGGTAAAGGCCGGGCTCAACCCCGAGATTTTGAAGCAGCTCCTCGCGGCCAGCGTGCTGGGCGCGGTACTCCAGTTCCTGGGAGGGCGGGGAAGGCCCTCGGAATTCTCTTTGCGACGGGCCTCCTGATCAAAAACCCCATCTACGGCATCGGACTGCTGGTCGCCCTTCTTATCAGAAAGCCCCTTGAAAAGAAATACAAGCCCGAGCTCGAGATCTACGGCGGCGGCCTTGTGGCGGGGGACGGACTGTACGGGTTCGTGGAGGCCGTGATCAGGAGCTTTATGCTATGACGAAAAGACGCATCGGGCTTATCCGTGTGCTGACCACGTCAGACGAGGACCTGCTCAACCTTCACGGAAGCCTGGTAATGAAATATTTCCCCGGCTTTGAGGTTGTCTCCCGGTGCATTCCTGACCAGCCCGAGGGGATTCACGACGATGAAACAGAACGTATCGCCGTCCCTAAGGTTCTGGCCCTGGCCGGGGAGATGGAACGGGACGGCATGGAGGCCGTGATAGTAAGCTGCGCCGGGGACCCGGCGGTGGCCGAGGCTAATGCCGAACTCAAGGTTCCCGTGATAGGCGCAGGGAGGGCCGCCGCTTCGGCGGCCCTTGTCCTTGGGCGGCCCGCGGGAGTCCTTGGGATTACGAAAGAGGTTCCGGCCGCTATCCGCAGAATTCTTGGAGAGCTTCTTGTTGCAGAGGCCGTCCCTGAAGGCGTGGAGTCGACCCTTGACCTTATGAAACCGGGAGGGAAGCAGATTCTGGCCGAGGCGGGCCGGCATTTGGTCGAAAAAGGGGCCGGGGCGATAGTTCTTGCCTGCACCGGCATGTCCACCATCGGCGCGGCGGCCGGGCTTCGGGAGGCCCTTGGGATTCCCGTTGTCGACCCCGTGCAGGCCCAGGCCGCTGCCGCATGGGTAGCCCTGGGATAGGGGAGGTGCATTTAGTGGCAAAACGCATAATTACAATGGAGATGGGCGAGGCCGCCCTACTGGGCGGGGCCCTGCTGGGCGGCGGCGGCGGGGGCAGCATGGAGAAGGGCCGCCTGAACCTTAAGGGCGCCCTTGAGGCAGGAGAAGTTGCCCTGGTTGATATTGACGATATAGCCCCGGACGCCGTCCTTGTAACAGGGTCCGCAGTAGGCGCCCCGGCCGCGACTGAGGCCAGGGTGGAGCCGGGGGACTACGTCAGGGTGGTGGAGATCCTTAAAGAAAACGGCTGCCCCGACCCGGCGGGTTTCATCCCCAACGAATGCGGCGGTAGCTCCATCACCAACGGGTGGGTGCCGGCGGCCCTCATGGGACTGCCGGTGGTGGACGCCCTGTGCAACGGAAGGGCCCACCCCACGGGGACCATGGGCTCCATGGGACTTCACAGGGACCCGGCATACGTGTCCAGACAGGCGGCGGCCGGGGGCGACAGGGATAAGGGCATGTACCTTGAGATGCATGCTGCAGGAGGGCTTGCCGCAGCGTCGTCCATGGTCCGGACGGCGGCGGACAGGGCCGGGGGCCTGGTGGCGGTGGCCCGAAACCCGGTAAAAGCCTCCTACGCCAAAAAGTACGGCGCCTGCGGGTCCCTCGCCCAGGCCATGGAGCTGGGCAAGAGGATGAAGGAGGCCATGGCCGGGGGAGGGGAGGCCGTGCTTGAGGCGGTTTTGGGCTTCCTGGGAGGCAGGCGGATCATGGCCGGAAAGGTTGCCCGCAAGGAGCTGGTCACCAGAGGGGGCTTCGACAGCGGCGTGATCGTCATAGGCGACTACGAGACCGCCTTCTGGAACGAGTACATGACCCTGGAGTCGGGAGGAGAACGGCTTGCCACCTTCCCCGACCTGATCATGACCCTTGACGGCGGGACGGGGCTCCCGGTTACCACAGCGGAAATAAAGGAGGGTCAGGAAGTCCTTCTCTTCGTAACCCCTGCGGACAGGCTCATCCTGGGTGAAGGGATGAGGTGCATGGATCTGATGGCGGAGATTGAGCCGGTAATAGGAAAGAAGATAGTTGAATATATCAAGTAGGAGGGATGCCGTGTGTCCATGAAATACGCTATTGAGGCCTACGAACTTCTGGACAGCCCGTCTGCATCGGGCGGAGCGGTAAAGGAAGCGCTGCTTGGCGCAGGGGTAAAGGCAGAAAATATAGAGGTAAAAACAGTTGAGGGCCCTAAAGGCCAGACGGATTTTGTCAAGGTATGGTTTCCGGGCAAAAAGGGGAAGAGATCGGGCGGCCAGGCCCCGACCCTGGGTATAGTGGGCCGCCTGGGCGGAATAGGGGCAAGGCCTGAGCGGCTGGGGCTTGTCTCCGACGGGGACGGCGCAATTTCGGCAGTGGCGGCGGCAATGAAGCTGGGGCACATGGCGAGCCTGGGGGAGGTCCTTGCCGGGGATGTGTTCATCTCCACCCATATCTGCCCCGACGCTCCCACGAGGCCCCACGACCCGGTGCCCTTCATGGACTCCCCCATAAACATGGTCATCGCCAACAGGGAGGAGATGAGCGAAGAGCTTGACGCCGTTCTATCCATTGACACCACCAGGGGCAACCGGGTGATCAACCACAAGGGCTTTGCCATCTCCCCCACGGTGAAGGAGGGCTACATTTTAAGGGTTAGCGAGGACCTTCTCTCCATCATGTCCTACGTCACGGGAAAGGCGCCGGTAGTCTTCCCCAT
>JAAYQT010000168.1 GCA_012519165.1 Synergistaceae bacterium | reverse complement strand
GGCATCTGTAATTGTGTTTTTATTTATTCATTTAATTCCCGGGGATCCGGCCCAGATTATGCTGGGCGACCAGGCTACCCCCGAGCAGGTGCGGGAACTCAGGGAGACCATGGGGCTGGACAGGCCGCTGGCGGTCCAGTACGGAAAGTGGCTCTCGGGGGTGGTTAGGGGAGACTTTGGCAACTCCATCTTTTTCCATGAGCCCGTGCTACACGTGATCCTGGACAGGGCGGAGACAAGCGTCCTTATTGCGGTGTTTTCGCTGCTCCTTATCATTTTGGTGGGAGTACCCATCGGCATCCTCTCTGCGGTGCGGTATAACAGCCGCCTTGACCAGTTTTTTTCGGGGGCGTCCATGTTCTTTGCGTCGGTGCCCACCTTCTGGCTGGGGCTCAACCTGATGCTGTTCTTCTCAGTTACCCTTAAGTGGCTGCCCACGTCGGGCTTCCCCTCCATTATTGAATCGGGGGACTGGACCAACCTGCGGTACCTCGTGCTGCCCTGCATCACCCTGGCGGCGCCCAACTCGGCCCTGATTATTCGGCTTACCCGCTCAAGCATGCTGGACGTGTCCAAGGCGGACTATGTCAAGACGGCCAGGGCAAAGGGCCTCTCCGAGGGGGCCGTGAATATCCGCCATATCTTCAGGAACTCCCTTATTTCGGTGGTCTCCGCCCTGGGCTTCACCTTCGTGGCCCTGGTGGCGGGAACGGTGGTCACCGAGACGGTCTTCTCCCTGCCGGGCATCGGCCGCCTGGTGGTGGAATCGGTGCTCCGGCGGGACTACCCGACCATCCAGGGGATAATCCTTATCATCGCCTTTTTGTACATGCTGATAAATCTGCTGGTGGACCTGTCTTTCGCCATCCTTGACCCGCGGATAAGGTACAGCTAGAAGAGAGGGCCGGAGATGAGACTATTTTCAGCCTTTTACAGACGCAAGATTGCCCTTGCAGGGCTTCTGGTAATCGGGGCGATTCTTTTCGCCGCCCTGTCGGCCCCCCTGATCGCTCCCTTCGAGCCCAGGCGGATGAACCCGGTGGACAAGCTGCGTCCCCCTGACAGTACCTACTACTTCGGTACCGATAACTTCGGCCGGGATATCTTCAGCCGGGTGGTCTTCGGGGCCCGTACCAGCCTCACCGGCTCGGCGGGGGTCATTCTGTTCTCCCTCTCCCTGGGGGTGCTGATAGGAGTGACCTCGGGGTACTTCCGCAAAATTGAACCCTACCTCATGCGCCTGATAGACGTGCTGATGGCCTTCCCGCCCCTGCTTCTGGCCCTGGTGCTTGTCTCCATCCTGGGGCGGGGCATGGTGAACGTGATTATTGCCGTGGGGGCCACCTACCTCACAAGGACCACCAGGATAGTCTACGGCCTTACCCTTAAGCTCCGGGAGGAACCATACATAGAGGCCGCCATAGCCTCCGGCGTGAAGGAGAGGCACATAATCTTCAGGCACATCCTGCCCAACATGATGTCGCCCCTCATCGTCCAGGCTACCTTCACCTTCGCCTTCTCCCTGCTGGACATGGCGGCGCTGGACTTCCTGGGACTGGGCATCCCTCCCTCCACCCCCAGCTGGGGCAACATGCTCAGCGAGGGGAGCATGTACCTTACGCGGGCGCCCTGGCTTTTAATCTTCCCCGGCTCCTGCATAGTCCTTACAGTTCTATCCTTCAACCTGGCCGGGGACGTCCTGCGGGACGGCCTGGACCCCCATCTGCGCCGGGATATTGAGGGGGTGTAGGCCGTGACTTTAATCGACGACCAGCTCCTTCTGAAAATCGAGGACCTCAGGGTAAGCTTCCCCGCCGCCGGTGGTTACATCTGGCCTGTGGACGGCGTTAGCCTGTCCATAAAGAAAGGAGAGACCCTGGGCCTGGTGGGGGAATCGGGGAGCGGCAAATCCATGACTTCCCTTGCGGTAATGGGATTGTTGC